>JAVRPX010000647.1:0-8101 GCA_032161985.1 Mycobacterium sp. | reverse complement strand
CGCCGGCGGAAAGCCCGTGAGCACCGGCACCAGGAAGGTGGCGCCGAACATCGCCACCACATGCTGGGCGCCGATGCCGATGGTGCGGGCCCAGCTCAGTCGCTCGTCGGGGGCGACCACGAAGTCGCTGTCGGACCGTGTCTCGACAGGTTTCCATGTCAGCGGGATCACGGTGTTCGACTACACACCATGTGCGGTCGCGTCGCACGTCGATCGGCGTATCGTCGGCATATCCCGGGGGAGGTGGCGCATGTCGATCGAGGACAACAAGAATCTGGTCCGTCGTTTCTATCGAGAAATCGACGCAGGCAACCTGGACGCGTTGGACGAGTTGGTGGCAGAGGATTACCTCGACCATTCGCCGCCGCCGTTCCCCGGCCTCGATGCTCCCGGGCGCGATGGGCTCAAGCAGGCGTTCCGGTTGTTCTGGGACGCGACGCCGGGCACCCATGAGATCGAGGACCAAATCGCCGAAGGCGACAAGGTGGTCACGAGGCTAACGGCCCGTGGGACTCAACGCGGCGACCTCCCCGGCATCCCGGCCACCGGCAACGAGATGCGTATGACGGCCACTGTGATACACCGAATCGCGAACGGCCGCCTGGCGGAGAAGTGGTCGGACAAGGATGTGCTCGCCATGCTTCAGCAACTGAACGTAATCCCGCCGCCGAATTAGTGCAGGCCGCATGGCGACGGCCGACTAGTTCGGGAACACGGGTCGGGGGTGTGGAGGGTGCGCGACGACGGCAGGGAGCACGAAGACGTCGATGTAGCGTCTCACCGTCTCCGGATCCTCGGTGCCCGGTATGACGCCGAGCAGCATGCTGATTGAGGTGGAGATGAAGAACTGCGCCAAGTCCTTTGGCCGCAGATTGCGCCGGAACTGATCGCCGCCATCAGAAGCCAGCTTCTCCTCGATCACGGGCTCCACGATCTGTACCAGCGCCGCGTTGTTGGCCAGCATGTGGCCGACGGTTCCCTCTTCGCTTTGATCCGAGATGGTCTTCAGCAGCGGGTCGTGAACCAGCTCGGTGGCCACGATCACCGTGCTCTCGACCAAGATGTCAAGGGGACCGGCATCGGCGGGCAGCCGCTCGAGGATTCCCGCCATGTGCCGCTGCGTTATTCGCTGAATCAACGCTTCCACGAGGCTGTCTCGAGTCGGAAAGTGGCGGTAGATGCTCCCCCTGGAGTACCCGGCTTCGCGGGCGATCATTTCCATCGACGAGGCGCGGTAGTCGGGAGAGGTGTATGGCCTTGTGGGTAACGAGTTGGAGGCGGCCCGGCCCGGACAGTTCAACGGCGTCATGCTCGTGGGCGGCCGGCACATCGATGCCCTGCAGGGCGGCAACTCACTGATTCAGACCAGTGAGTACCTGATCGCGGGGTTCTCGCAACCGCAGAACATCGAGGCGGTGAAGACCCTGGCGGTGGGATGGGTGAACGACATCTTCGCCGGTACCCATAGCGGCATCTACGGTGCGCCGCAACAGAGTATCCAGATCGACACCTCTGCGGGCACCGCCACTGCGCTCGTGCTTCCATTCACGTCGACGCAGACGGTGCAAGCCACCCCGTCCGACGCGGTGATGTCGGTCGTCCTCAACTTCCTGAGCCAGAACTTCTTCGTCGATGAACCGCTGGTCGGGCTGTCGAACGCGCAGCCGTTCCGCGTTGTCTGGCGTGGCGGATCTCCGGACTAACCGGCCGAATTGGCTTCCGGCAGGTTTTGACAGGCTTCGACGTACTCGATCGCGGAGGACACCGACGCCTTCCACTCTTCGCGGCTCATGTTGTCTGGGAGTTTGGCGCACAACAGCTCAGGGGAGGGCCGCAGGATTGGCCAGACCCGAAGCGTGTCATCGTCACTCGCGGACAGCAACCTCATGCCGTCCGGGCTGAAGATAAGGCTGTTCACCAATCCCTTGTGACCGGTGAGCGGGGCACCGAGCTGGGTTTGGTCGTCGACATTCCACAGCCGGATGGTGCCATCGTCACCGCCCGAAGCGAACGTGTGCCCGTCAGGGCTAAACGCCGCTGCGCGCGGAGTAGCGTCCACATACATCGGATCGCCTACGGGCTGGAATGTGCGGGTGTCCCACAACTGCAGCAGCGAGCAGGAACACCCAACGGCGAGGAGGTGTCCGTCCTCGTTGAACGTGATTGTGGTTACGAATCCGCTGCCCTTCATGGGTTGCCCGATCGGCGCGCCCGTACTGGAGTTCCAGAGTCGAACAGTCCCATCTACGCTACCGATCGCCACCGTCCCGCCATCGTGGCTGAACTCGATTGTCCCCACCGGCTGCTCCGATCGGATGGGCTCCCCAACCGGCAGCATGTTGGTGGTGTCGTACACCTGCACGACTGAGGGTTCGAGCAGGGCCGCGAGCCGACTCACAGTCTCGTCAGAAACGAGGTACCGCTCGGGGTCGGGCGGGAGGCGCAGTGGTTGGCCGATGGGATTGCCGGCGCGGTCCCACATCCGCGCGGTATTGACGGATCCAAACGACAGCAACCGGTTCTCGTCGACCGGGAACAAAACTTTCACATCGTCGTCGTTCACGCGCAGCGGTGGCCCGAGCGGCCGCCCCGTGGCGGCATCCCACCACCGAACTGTCTTATCCCAGCTGCCCGAGCCGATTCGGTGGCCGTCGTCGAAGTAGTTTGCCCAGGCCCTGTCGGTGTGGCCGAGCAGCGGCTGCCAGCTGGTGTCCCACAGCCGGATGCTTCCCTTGCTGGACGACACCAGATGCGAGCCATTCGGGCGGAAGGCAACCGCCCTTGCGGCAGACTCGTGTCCACGCAAGATCCCAATCTGCTGCGCGGTGGCGACGTCCCACAATCGGACGGTTTTGTCATAGCTGGCGGACGCTATTCGGGTGCCGTCGGGACTGTACGCCACGCTTAACACCGTGTCGTCGTGGCGCAGTGGTTCCCCGATCTGCTGTCCGGTAGCGGTGTCCCACAACCGGACTGACGTTGCAGCGCCCGAGGCGATGCGGGTGCCGTCGGGGCTGAACGCCACGCTGTTCACCCAGTCCTCGTGGCGCATCGGTTGTCCGATCTGTTGCCCGGTGGTTGCGTCCCATAAGCGGACGGTGCTGTCGGCTCCGCCGGTGGCGATGCGGGTGCCGTTGGGGCTGAACGCCACGCTTAACACCGCGTCGTCCTGGCGCATCGGTTGCCCGATCTGCTGCCCGGTGGCAGCGTTCCATAGCCGCACCGTCGTGTCGTAGCTGCCGGAGGCGATGCGGGTGCCGTCGGGGCTGAACGCCACGCTGGTCACCGAGTCGTCGTGGCGCAGCGGTTCTCCGACCTGTTGCCCGGTGGTCGCGTCCCACAAGCGGACGGTGCTGTCGGCACTGCCGGTCGCGATGCGGGTGCCGTCCGGGCTGTACGCCACGCTCGACACCATCTCCGGAACGTTGATCACCTTCACCAGGTCCCGCTGCTGATACAGCGCTGTAAGCAACGGATTCGTCGCGCCGCGGTGCGCGGACGGTAGCGCGAGTGCGGCCAACAACTCTTGCATGCCGAGTACGTCGTCGATGCCTCTCGGTCCCAGGCCGGCCAGCAGAGTCTGCGACTCAGCGATCAAGCGCAGCGCGGTCGCATCGCGAAGCGCGGCATTGGCCTCATTGCGAGCCTTCACCGCGACTACCGCTAGGACGACCGCAGCGACGGTTGCTATCGCCAGTGCGGCTGACAGCCACCGGAATCGCCGCCCAGCCCGTGCTTCTGACTCGAGCCGCCGCTCCCGTTCGAGGCGCCGCTCGCGATCGAACTCCGCCTCACGTTGCGCTGCGGATTGCTCGAGAGCGTGTCGCTCCTGCTCCATGCGGGCCGCCAGTTCCGCCTTCTCTTCTTCTGCGCGGCGGCGGTCGCGGTGTTCGCGAACCGCGCCGGTCAGCACATCGTGGGTCAGTTCGATACGTGGTGCGCCGTAGCGATCTTCGAGTCGAACCAGCCGCGAGCTGATCAGCCGGTCGAGTTCGTCCTCGGTGAGATGGTCTGGCACCGCGTCCTCGCGGATGTAGCTGTCGCGGAACCCCTTCTCGGTGATCAGTTGATTCTCGATGAAGCGCTTGACTTCCGGTCGTAGATCACGCACGCACGACATGTAGTAGTTGGACAGCGTGTCGCGTTTGGCGTCCTCGACTAGTGCCTCGTCGAATTGCGCCAGTCCGCGCCTCTTGCGTTCCTCGTTGAGCTCGCGGCAGAACAAGCTGAGCAACGCGGGTTCGACTTCCGTCGCAACATCGTGGCCGTCGGGACTGACCGCATCCGCCGATGTGGGATTGCGGGGAGAATGGAGGTTTTCGCCTGCGACGATACCCACTACTCGGTGTGCCAACTCGGCCGTCATCATGTGTGCGGCCGGTTTTTGCACCGCGTCGACGGCCTTGCTAGTGCGCAAGGGAAGAAGGCGCACCCGTGAGCGTCCCAGCGTCGGGATAAGCCGGCACCAACCTTCGAGGTCGGGAAGGAAATCTTCTCGCAGACTTATCAACAACTTGTAGTTGCGCGACCGCAGGTCGAATTTCCTTGCTACATCTTCGTTTTCGCCGACTTGCGTGGCCAGATCGGCGGGAATTCGGTTCTCGGCCAAGTCGCCGAGCTCGTTCCTTAACTCGTTCACCAGATCGGGAACCCGTTCGCCGAGGGTGAATAGCTCTTCGAACTGGTCGAGGACAATCACCGGCGTGACTAGATGGTTCTGTGAGCACCACAGCTCAAACTTGGTGCGATGTAGGTACTCCCATAGCGATTCCTCGTCCGACGGCAGCCTGGCCGTATCCGTATTCGCTTGTATTGCGTCACGGACCGCGTGGTGGAGCTGCTGAGAAAGCGGCGCCGCACAGTCCTTCAGTTCGAAGCGGATGTAGATCGGAAGAAAGTGGCGCTTACCCTGCCAGGGCTTACGCAGCAAGGGAAACAGTCCCGCTCGTAGCAGGGACGTCTTGCCGAGGCCCGAGCGACCGTATAGGACCGTGACCGGGCTGTCCAGCACATGGTCTCGCAGCAACTTGATTTCACGGTCGCGGCCGAAAAAGAATGCACGCGAGTCTTCTTCGAATGATTCCAATCCCGGCCACGGGTTGTCCTTGTCAAGCTGCATGGCTGTCGCCCCGTCGGTCAGGCCGCGTTGATGGGCCGCCGCATGGCACGGATCACGTCGGTCAGCATCGCCATCAACCCGTCATCCGGATGGCCTCCTGGCGCGCGACCAAACTGCAAGCGGCCGAACTCATCTGGAATTCTTCGGTACCGACCCGCGTCACCGTTGTACTCGTCGTCGATTACGACCGGCACGATAAAGCTCCGCCCCATGATGGATTGCGATCGATTCACCGCCTCCCTCCATTCTCTGAAGACGTAGCCCTCTTCCGCAGCCTCGGTATTCGAAGAGATGACCGGAACGAAGAGTCGAATGGTTCGACGAATACAGCTGAGAACTTCCGGCTCCCACTCATCGCCTGGCGATATTCGCCGCTCGTCAAACCACACGTCTCCGCCATGGCTGGCGATCGCGTCACACAGCCGCCGGGCCGCGTCGGCGTCCTCACGCATGTAACTGATGAAGATCGTTGGAGCCTCCGCATCAGAAGGATTCCCCACGCCAACTCCGGCGGATGCGCCCGCGTGGCCGGGCGAAGGGTCCGACCTGGGCCCGGTCTGCTTCTGTTGCTTCCAGCGTTCACGCAGTTCCGCCGCGAATGCCGCCGGCTCCATGTCCAGCTGCTGGACGAGCGACTTGCGGCAATAGGTCGCGAAGAACTTCGACAGCGCCGGGTCGCGCGAGATCGAGTTACCAACGATGAAAAACTGCTGATCGCGTTCCAGCGACAGTCGAGCGGTACTCGACATTCGCAGGAGAAACCGCCCGAGCCAGTCGGGTATCTCGCAACCGACGAACAGCATCGGATGATGCTTCAGGGGATTGACCAGCCATTCGGGAATGCTCGCCCAGTCGCTCAGCAATGCGTGCAGCCACTCCAGGTGGTCCTCATCGTGGATTGCGTATTGGGGCGTCGGGGCGGCTTGGCCAAACAGGTTGAGGACGACGGTGTCGGTGTCATTAGCCGGCTCCGCGTTTCGCGATTGTTCGATAGTGGACTGATTTGGGGAAAACGCAAGCTCACGCGTCGCTGGCTGGCCCTGGAAACGAACCTCGTTCACTGCCTTCGCGAGCAGCCGATCGGGCGTCGTACTGACAAATAGGCGCAAGCCATCAACCGCGGCGAGGTTGCGGAGCGCATCGCCGGGTGCGGGATCGACCTCCGTGATGATGTTGTTGATGACGCGATACAGCCGGTCGACTTCATCCTGACCCTGCTTGCGCAGGCATTCCGCGACCGTTTCGCCAATCGTCGCCGTCTCAGGCGACACGCTCAGCTCATACCGGTCGGCTAAGCGTTGGCAAATCAGCGACATAAACGTCTGCTCGGTGCCGTCGACAGTCACCACGTTCAAGTCGGGCCCCACAACCGGCACCAACTCCCGCTGCCGGATATGGGAGAGGAGATCCTCCCAGAAGACCTCGTCGTCTTTCTCGCTCATGCGCTCGCTCCTGACTGAGCCGGATAACCATCAGTGCCGCGAGGGTCGCGTTGCGCTAGCGCCCGAACAGCGTTGCTGCCGGCGTGGCTCACGAAACTCGAAGCACATGCCGATCGTCCCCCTTGAGGCAGGCGCGCGTTAGAGTATTGGACTACTTGATTTGCGCCGGGTCAGTTCCGGCAAATGGCGCATTCCGGCACTGCGTCGCCGCTGTAGAGGGATATCTGCACCGTTTGCTCAGTGTTGAAGCAGGCTTACGACGCTTCGGCCGCTCTATCTTGATCGCAGTAGCTGGTTGTGATCCAGTCCGTGTCTATAGGCCCGCTGAGGATCGGCAGGCCATCGGTCTGCCAATCCCGCTCAATAGCTAACGGTGGAATGCCTGGGCGGAGATGTGAATTGTGCAGACTAGCGGAGATGATGCACCCGCGGTCTTTCAGGCTCGAGTTGTCAATACTGATTGAGATGGCCGCCAGGACCGCAATGACGGCGGCCGCGCTTATTAGGACGATCTTCGCGAAAGTTTTCATGTAGCGCTGCGAACTTTCCGCGGTTCTCGGCTCGAACGACGATGACGCTCGTCGGACTCGTGGCATAGCGCTGGTCGTATCGAGGGTGTAGGCAGTACTCATAACGTGCTCCTCGGCGGTGGCCGACCTTCCGTGCCGGCCGATACGACGAGCCTCATCCCAATGACACGTCGGGTCGCGCGTAGACCAGTACCTGTTTATGCCGTCCAGCGGCGAATCCAGAACGCAGCGGCGCCGATCGCCACAACGGCGGCGCCCACTGCGACCGACGAGACGGGCAGCAGGAATGCCAGCAGTAGGCAGCCGACGAAGCCGATGACGGGAATCAACCTCCGGCCCAGTGTGAATGCCGACGCATTCGCGATCGCGTAGTAGAGCAGCACCGCGAACGACGAGAAGCCGATCGCTCCGCGCACATCCACCACCGCCGCCACCGCGACGACGACGACGCCGACCACCACCTCGGCGCGGTGTGGGCTCTTGAACCGCGGATGCACCGTCGCCAGCGCGTGGAGCAGATGCCGATCGCGCGCCATTGCCAAGGTGGTCCGGGAGACTCCGAGGATCAGAGCCAGCAGTGAGCCCAGCGCCGCCACCGCGGCACCCGCCCGCACCGCTGGCGCCCAGCCGGGGAAGCCCGCCGCGCGCACTGCGTCGGCCAACGGGGCGCTCGCCGAAGCCAATGCGGCACTGCCTAATTCGCTCAGTACAGCGGTTGCGACCAGCGCGTACACGACCAGCGTGATACCGAGCGCGATCGGTATCGCACGGGGGATGGTGCGAGCCGGGTCGCGCACCTCCTCGCCCAGCGTCGCGATCCGGGCGTATCCCGCGAACGCGAAGAATAGCAACCCCGCGGCTTCCAGTACGCCACGGATGCTGACGTCGTCGCCGAGTTCCAGCCGTGAGCCGTCGACGTCACCGAAGCCGAGAACGACGACCACCACCGCCGCAAGCACGGCGAGCACGAGCGCGACGATGATCCGGGTCAGCATCGCGGACTTCTGGAT
>JAVRPX010000646.1:0-4435 GCA_032161985.1 Mycobacterium sp. | reverse complement strand
GTGGGCGCCATGGCCGAATTGGTGGCCGCAGGCAAGGTCCGCCACCTCGGGCTATCCGAGGTGACCGCCGACGAACTGCGCGCCGCCGTCACGGTGCATCCAATCGCCGCCGTGCAGAGCGAATGGTCGATCTGGAGTCGCGACGTCGAGCAAAACGTGGTGCCTGCGGCCGCCGAGCTTGGGGTTGGTTTTGTGCCGTATTCGCCTCTCGGGCGCGGCTTTCTGACGGGCACGATCCGGTCGGCCGCCGACCTGTCGTCGACGGACTTCCGTCGCAAGATGCCGCGGTACAGCGGCGACGCGCTGAATGCGAACCTCGCTGTCGTGGAGGTTGTCACGGCCGTCGCGGCACAGCAGGACGCCACACCGGCGCAGGTGGCGCTGGCGTGGCTGCGTTACCGCGCCGACGCGCTGAGCATTGCCTCCGTGCCGATCCCCGGAACGCGGCGGGCCACCCGCGTTGAGGAGAATCTCGGCTCGCTCGACGTGGTCCTGACTCCCGATCAGCTCGATACCCTCGACGCCGCCGCGGCATCGGTGACCGGCCATCGCTTCACAGACCTGAGCTGGGTGTCGGCGGGACGCGAGTAGTCAGTCCGGCTGCGGCCGACTGACACGAAGGGCGATCGACGCGTCGTCGAACTGGGCGGCCTGCGCGCTGATCCTGGCGATCTCACTGGGGCGTTTGAGCAGCCCGCGGACAGCGATGATCGCGACTTGCTCGCCGACACGGATCGCCTCCTCGGCGCGGTCGCCCTCATCGGTGTGCAAGCGGGTGCGCTTCTGTGCGCCTTCGTCGAAGTTCAGCAACAGGCCCGCGGTTTCCTCGCGGTCGCAGTCGATGAACTTGCCTTCGGTGATCGCGGCCCCGATCAGGTCGACCACCCAGTCCTTGAGCCGTTCGTAATCCGTCCAGAACTGGTGGAATTCGGTGCGTTGATTGTGGGCTATGCGCTGGATCTCGTTGAAGTCGATTGGTGAGAGCGCCAGCTGCATGGTGTCGAACCGCAGCAGCCGGTACAGCTTGACCGCAGGCGAGCCGGAGCCGGCGCCGACCTCGGCGATGAACTTCAGCGGCGCCCTGTTCACGAGCAGGGTCTCGCCCAGCAGCTGTTCCTTGTTGCGGAACCAGTAGTACAGCGACGACTGCTGAAGTCCCGACGCGCGCGCAATATCGCTCATCGTCGTTTGGGCATAGCCCTTTTCGGAGAACAGCTTCGTCGCCGCGTTGACGATGTCGGCGCGGGGTGACGTCGTCGGCGCGGTGCCGGTGTTGTTGCGGGGTCGTCCGATAGCGTGGATTTTAGCCAAGCGGCGGCTTCTCGCTGTGGGCGCGCTCGACGAGGTCACGTGCCGCGGCGACGACGTCCTGCCACAGCTCGAGCCCCATCGACTTCGACGCACGCGACGGGTATCCGGTGACGCCGTTGGTTGAGACATGCTGGACCGCGTAGCGGAAGACGGCGCCCTCGGTGCGGTCGGGATCGTCGGCGTCGCGCATCTTGTCGGTGTCGACAAGCTCAGGGCGTAGCACGAGCATGATCGACGTCTCCGCCGCGTTGGCATGCCAGTCGGCAGCGTCCTCGGTGGCGCGCCGCGCGATGTCGGGCGTCAGATCCCACCACTGCATGACCCCGATCCGCAGGTCGGGAAACTCCCGCCGGAATCGGTCGCACGCGATCCACAGCGCCGCCGCGTTGCCGACGTGACCGTTGACGAAGAGCAGCCGTCGGAAACCCGAGTCCACGCACGCTTCGGCGACCAATCCGGCCGTCACGGCGGTCTCCTCACCTGAGAACGCGACTGTGCCCGCCAGTCGCGTGCCGTGAAAGAAGCTGGCGCCGAATGCGAGTGGCGGCAACACGATCGCAGCATCCCCCGCCGCGGTGTCGGCGAGCGCCGTCGCGATGATCGTATCGGTGCCCACCGGCAAGTGCGGGCCGTGTTGTTCGGTCGCGCCGACGGGTATCAGCGCCACGCACTCCGGGTCGGCGGCGAGGCGGTCGGCCAGCTGCGCCGACGTCAGCTCCTCCCATTTGTGGCTCACGGTCACCAGAACCTCAGGTAGCGTTCGGTCTCCCACGCCGACACGTGCGCGTTGTAACCGTCCCATTCGGCGCGCTTCTCGGTGACGAACGACTCGAACATCTCGTCGCCGAACACCGACCGCACGAGCGGATCGGCCTCAAGTGCGTCGATCGCCTCGCCCAGTGACCTTGGTAGCCAACCGATTTCGCGCTCAACAAGATCAGCCTCGGTGAGCCGGTAGAGATTGTCCCGGTTCGGCTCGCCAGGATCGAGTTGCTCACGAATCCCTTCCAGGCCGGCGGCCAGCATGAGCGCACCACCGAGGTAGGGATTGTTGGCGGCATCGGCGGCCCTGCATTCGACCCGACCGCCGCCCCTTGGGATGCGCAGCATGTTCGTGCGGTTGTTGTCGCCATAGCAGGCGAACACCGGCGCCCACGTCAAGCCGGACATGCTGCCCTGCTTGACCAGCCGCTTGTAGCTGTTGACCGTTGGCGCGATCACCGCGCAGATGGCGTTCGCGTGCCGCAGCACCCCGGCGATGAACTGGTATCCGAGCGTCGAGAGCCCACAGCCACGCGGATCATCCACGGCGGCAAACAGGTTCGTGCCGGACCCGTCGGCCAGCGACATGTTGTAGTGGGCGCCGCTGCCGGTGCGGTCGGCGAACGGTTTGGGCATCCATGACGCGAACAAGCCGTGCTTACGGGCGATCTCGCCGACCATCATCCGGAAGAATACCAACCGGTCCGCCATCGAAACCACGTTCGTGTAGGTGAAGTCCGTCTCGAACTGGCCGTTGCCGTCCTCATGGTCGAACGAGTACACGTCCCAGCCGAGTTCGTTCATCGCGGAGACGATCTCGTCGACGACCGGGTAGTTGTGCAGCATCGTGCGCAGGTCGTAGCACGGCTTGTCGAGGTTGTCGTCGATGCTGGCGGGCGCGGGCTTGCCGGTGTCGGTGAGCAGGAAAAACTCGGTCTCGATGCCCAGGTTGAAGGTGTATCCGAGCGTGGCTGCCTCGGCGGTCACGCGCTTGAGGATCTGCCTGCTGCAGGCGTTGAAAGGGGTATCGCCGATCCACAGATCGCCTGGGAACCAGGCGACATCGCGGTTAAACGGGAGGACGATCGGATGGTCCAGGTCGGGATGCGGCGCGACCTCGTCGTCGTTCACGTCCTGGGGTACGCCGTCGAGCGCTGCCCCGGTGAACATCTCCGATCCGAGGGCCGCCTGCGTCAGGTGGCCGAGCGGCACCATCTTGGATTTCGGCTTGCCGTGCATGTCGACGAAGCTGATCGCGGCGTACTTGACGCCCTTGGCGGCCAGCTCATCGGCGACCTCACGGGCCGTCGACGCTACGGTGTCGGTCTGCCCGTTCAGGGTTGTCGTCATCTGTTGTGTCATCCTGCCGATGCGAGAGTGCTTGTGGGGTTGATGATTCCGAGTTCGCGCCCGAGGTAGCGATAGAACTCCCAGAGCGGCCGCTCGAGGTGCGAGAGCCGGCCGGTGCTGGTCACGCCCGACCGGACCGCGCGCTGCACCGCGGTGCAGGCGTCGATGTCTTCGCGGTGGATATCGCATATCGTTTTGACCAGCTGGCTGCGGCGCTCCTCGAGGCCGGGCGCGGCCAGCGCGGCCGGGGACATGCAGATGTCGAGCTGCAGCTCGATCTTGCCTGCCCCGAGCGGAAGTGTCTTGAGCCAGTACATGTACGCGGGGCCCATCGCGATCTGCAATAGCGGATAGGCGATGAAGATCAGGGACTTGTCTTTGTGTTGGGCGGTCAGCGTCTCGGCGCCGGGCGACAGGAACGGCGGATCGGACGGATAGCCGGCGACCTGTTGTGACCACATCGTGGTGAAGTAGTCGCCGACTTCACCTGTGTAGCTCAGGGAGGCCGGGAATCGATCCTCGAGCGACCCGCGGTGCGGCCCCATGTGGTGGTAGCACTCCATGAAGTTGTCCACCATGATCTTCCAGTCCCAGTCGCACACCCCCCAGTCGGTCTGCTCGACAGTCTGGTAGTTCTCCAGGTCGTAGACGTCGACGATGGGATCGAGAGCCGCGTATTGGCTCGCCAAGGACTCCGCTTGGCCGTCAAAGTTCACCAACACGAAGCCCTTCCACACTTCGTGCCGGAACTTCTTGAGCGGATAGTCATTTCGGTCGAACCCGGACGACTTCTTCATCTCCGGTGCCCCGGCGAGGTGCCCGTCAAGGCCGAACGACCACAGGTGATACGGGCACTGCAGCACGTTGGCCTCCCCCGCACCGCTACACACCTCCATCCAGCGGTGCGAGCAGTTGCGCGACAGCACTCGGATCTCTGAATGCCTGTCGCGAGTCACGACCAATGGAGTGCCGAGGATGTCGATGCTGTAGTAGCTGCCTGGCGTTGGCACCT
>JAVRPX010000645.1:0-6174 GCA_032161985.1 Mycobacterium sp. | reverse complement strand
AATACCCCGACGTTGGCACCGCGTATCAGCACGTCGATGCCGCGACGATCCACCTCGTCACCGATCCCGGGCGGTTCGACGTGATCGTCACCGACAACCTGTTCGGCGACATCATCACCGATCTCGCTGCCGCGGTGTGCGGCGGCATCGGCCTGGCCGCGAGCGGCAACATCGATGCGACGCGGACGAATCCGTCGATGTTCGAGCCGGTACACGGCAGCGCGCCGGACATTGCCGGGCAGGGCATCGCCGACCCGACCGCGGCGATCATGTCCGTCGCGTTGCTGCTGTCTCACGTCGGTGAGGACGACGCCGCTGCCCGGGTCGACAAGGCGGTCGAGCACCATCTGGCCATGCGCGGTGACGAGAAGCTGTCCACCACGCAGGTCGGCGACAGGATCGCGGCGAGCCTCTAGGTCAGCGTTCGTGCACCGACTCCACGGTGTACAGGTGCGGGTCGAAGCTTGTCGCCAGCGCCGCGGCGTCGGCCATATGCTGCTGCGTCGTCGGGTCGGCCAGCATCGCGAGGTAGGCCTCGGCGCTGTCCCATTGGGCGTAGTTGACGACGCGTGTGCCGTCGGTACTCAAGTGAATGTTGGCGGAACGGAATCCCGGCTGGTGCCGCATCACGTTCTCGGTCGCGGTGTGCAACAGCGCTGTCAGTTTCGCGGACCGGTCCGGGTCGACGGTGAAGACGTTGATCAATGTGGCGTATCCGCTGTTCTGCTGGATGCTCGTCATTCTGTAACCTCCATGTCAGGTTCCTTACACAAGCATACCACTCATGTAAGGTTCCTGTCATGGATACGTCGGGGACGGAACGCGCAGTCGGCTATCTGGTCAAGCGTGTGCAGCAGTCGTTACGACGGCGGAGCGACGCTGCGTTGCGCTCGACAGGCGTGTCGATGGCGCAGTATGCAGTTCTCCGCGCCCTCGCTGACCATCCCGAGGCGTCGGCATCGGAACTATCGAGGTTGTGCTTTGTGACGAGGCAGTCGCTACAGGACGTGCTGTCCGGCCTGCGATTGTCGGGCCTCGTCTCCGAATCCGATCGACCAGCACGGGGGCGTGCGCGTTCCCTGGTGTTGACGACTGCGGGCGCCAAGCGGCTGGCGGCAGCTCATGCCGCGGTGATGGGGGTGGAGTCCGAGATGACCGACGGCATTTCCCCCAACGCGAGGCGTCAACTCGTCGCGGCACTCACCCGGTGTGCCAAGAACCTCGAAGCGGGTTGAAAACGGCTGGTGCTGTTGTCCTGTTACAGGAGCCCGTGGTGACCGTGGTGACCGTGGTGCGTGCCCCGGTGATGCTTGACGGCGCCCTGCGTCGCTGCGCCGGTGGACAACACCCTCTTGTTCGACGTCGGTGCCGACCCGTGGGCGGACGAGGCTGTTGACGAAGTCCGCAACCTGAATGTGGTCGACGAGGTCGAGTTGCGGGTGACAACGGTTGGCGATTCCTGCCGTTACTAACCCAGTTGCGAGAAGTGGTCGAACTGGCACCGCCATCACTATCCTTACTCTCACGTTGATATCGCAGCGGCGCAACGACTTTAGTCAAGGTTTCCAATAGTTGCGATTTCAAACTATTTCGTCCCGACGGCCGAATCCGCTATCCCCAGCGAACTCTCAGGATTCGCGGCTGAGGACCCTCAACCTGACCGCTGGCCTACCGGGTCGGAATCGACGGGCACCAACGGCATTGCGATCAGCGGGAACAGCGCGCACAACGCGAATGCCACGGGGTAGCCGGCGATTCCGATCAAGCCGCCGAACAGTGGTGGCGCGATGCCTGCGGTCAGCAGCTGGCTGGTGTTCTGCGTGCCGAGCGCGCGGCCGCTCCAGAATGGCCCAGCGATCTCTGCGATAGCGGTGAACGCTAATCCGTTGTCGGAGACGGTGATCACCGACGCGATCACCATCATGACCACGCTGACGGGGGAGTCGAGCCAGCCGGTCAACGCCAACAGACCCATCGACGCCGCCGCCGCCAGCGCGATGGCGCGGATCGGCCGTAGTCGCGAACCCACCACGTCGGACCAGCGGCCGGCAGCGATTCGTCCAGCGGCGCCCAAGATCTGAGCGGCCGTCACCATCGCGCCCGCCGACGCCGCGGACCAACCGCGATCGCTCATTAGCCACACCAGTGTGAACGTCCACACCACGACTTGGGGAACCACCAGTAGGACCGACACGGCATGGATGCGCCACAACACCGACGATCCGCGGTACGGGTTGGCCAGATCGGATTGGGCGGCCTCGTGCCGAGGCGGCCGCGGCGGGTCCATCACGGCGACCGCGCACACCACCGCCGACACCGCGCACACCACCGCGGGGAACAAGAGGGCCGCCGAGACGCCGTGGCTTTCCGCGAGACGCGGAATCACCAAGGCACCCAATCCGACTCCCAGCGGCTGCGCGGTCTGCCGGATTCCCATCACCAGACCGCGTTGCTCGGGCGGAAACCATCCGACCACCAGCCGGCCGCTGGCCGAGTTGCTGCTGGCCGCCGCCATACCGCCAAGCAGGAGAAACGCACCGACCGCGACGAGTGAATGCACCGATGCCGCTGCGAACGCCGCGGCCGCCGTCAGCGCCGAACCCAGTGCCAGCACGATCCGCTCACCGACCCGGTCAACGATGTAGCCCCACGCAATCAGCGTCGCCACCATCCCGAAGCTGGGCATCGATGACAGCAAGCCGGCCTTCGCCAGATCCAGACCGCGTTCGGCGTGCAGCGTCGGAATGAGGAAGGCCGCGCCATTGATGAAGACATTCGCGCACAGCGTCGCGGTAAGCGCGATGACCAACATCGACCAGCGACGCACGGAGCTGATCGATTCGATGGGCACGCAGCCATGGTCGCACAGTCATCTCACGATGCTGAATATAGTTTCCAGATAGTGAGACGACCGCGCACAGGGCCTGGCCGCGGCTGCCGCGATCACGGCTACTAGGCTGAAATGATGCGCCTTGGCCGAATCGCCAGCCCCGACGGGGTCGCCTTCGTCAGTATCGAAGGACCCACCGATGACCCGAACCAGGCAATAGCGAGGGAAATCGCCGAGCACCCGTTCGGCACCCCCAGCTTCACCGGCCGTCAGTGGCCGCTGGCTGATGTGCGGCTGCTGGCGCCGATCCTGGCGAGCAAGGTGGTGGGCATCGGCAAGAACTACGCCGCCCACGTCGAGGAGATGGGCGGCGGATCGTTTCCCGATCCGGTGATGTTTATGAAACCCAACACCGCGATCGTCGGGCCCAACGTGCCGATCCAGCTGCCGGCCGACGCCAACCCGGTGCATTTCGAAGGTGAGCTTGCCGTCGTCATCGGCCGACCCTGCAAGGACGTCCCCGCCGCACGCGCGGCGGAGAACATTCTCGGCTACGCGATCGGCAATGACGTGTCGGCGCGCGATCAACAGAAGAAGGACGGCCAGTGGACCCGCGCCAAGGGTCACGACACGTTCTGTCCGGTCGGCCCGTGGATCGTCACCGATCTCGACCCGGCCGACCTCGACATCCGCACCGAGGTCAACGGCGAGGTCAAGCAGCACAGCCGGACCTCGCTGATGATCCATGACGTTGGCGCGATCGTCGAGTGGATCTCGGCGGTGATGACACTGCTGCCCGGCGACCTGATCCTCACCGGCACACCAGCGGGCGTCGGCCCGATCGAGGACGGCGACACCGTTAGCATTACCATTGAGGGCATCGGGACGTTGACCAATCCTGTTGTCCGCAAAGGAAAGTGATGACGGCCGCGCACGCGAGGAGCAAAGGGGCAGTCCGAGTTCGGTTCTGCCCGTCGCCGACCGGCACGCCACATGTTGGCCTGATCCGCACCGCATTGTTCAACTGGGCCTACGCCCGCCACACCGGTGGGACCTTCGTGTTCCGGCTGGAAGACACCGACGCCGAACGCGACAACGAGGAAAGCTATCTGGCGCTGCTGGACGCGCTGAGCTGGCTCGGGCTGAATTACGACGAGGGACCGGACATCGGTGGGCCGTATGCGCCCTACCGGCAGTCCGAGCGTGGGGAGATCTATCAGGACGTGGTGGCGCGGTTGGTGGATGCGGGTGAGGCGTATGAAGCGTTCTCCACGCCGGAGGAGGTTGAGGCCCGGCATGTTGCGGCGGGCCGCAATCCCAAGCTGGGCTACGACAACTTCGACCGCGACCTCACCGACGAACAGCGCGTGGCGTTCGTCGCCGAGGGCCGCAAGCCGGTGGTTCGGTTGCGGATGCCCGACGCGGACATTTCGTGGCGCGACCTGGTGCGTGGCGATACCACCTTCGCCGCAGGCGCTGTTCCGGACTTCGCGCTGACACGGGCGAGCGGAGATCCGTTGTACACCTTGGTCAATCCGGTCGATGACGCGCTGATGAAGATCACCCACGTGCTGCGCGGCGAGGACTTGCTGCCCTCGACACCGCGCCAGATCGCGCTGTATCAGGCATTGATCCGCATTGGTGTGGCGGAACGCGTTCCCGACTTCGCCCATCTGCCAAGCGTTCTCGGTGATGGCAACAAGAAGCTGTCCAAGCGTGATCCGCAGTCGAATCTGTTCCTGCACCGCGAACGCGGTTTCATCCCCGAGGGGCTGCTGAATTACTTGGCCCTGCTCGGCTGGGGCATCGCCGAGGATCGTGATGTGTTCAGCCTCGACGAGATGGTCGCCGCGTTCGACGTCGTCGACGTCAACTCGAACCCCGCCCGCTTCGATCAGAAGAAGGCCGATGCGCTCAACGCCGAACACATCCGGTTGCTGAGCGAAGAGGACTTCACCGAACGGCTGCGCGCTTACTTTGCCGCCCACGGCCACGACACCGGGCTTGACGACAGACAATTCGCCGAGGCGGCCCACCTGGTGCAGACCCGCATCGTCGTCCTGGGCGACGCGTGGGATCTGCTGAAGTTCCTCAACGACAACGAATTCACCCTTGACGACAGGTCGGCAACCAAGGAGCTGCGTGGCGATGCGGCCCCGGTGCTCGACGCCGCGATCGCCGCGCTCGAGGACGTCGGGGAGTGGACCACGGCGAAGATCGAAATAGCGCTCAAGGTCGCGTTGTTGGAAAACCTGGCCCTAAAGCCGCGCAAGGCGTTCGGTCCGATCCGGGTGGCCGCCACCGGTGCGTCGGTCAGCCCACCGCTGTTCGAGTCGCTGGAACTGCTCGGCCGTGATCGCAGCCTGCGCCGGCTGCGCGCGGGGCGAGACCGTGCTGCGGCCACCGCCGCTGCGGCCGAGGCGTGAGAAAGGCGCCGGCGAATCTTTGGTAGTCTGCACGTCGGCCCGATACAAACAGGCGACGGGAAAAGCGCAGCGCGTAGCGGAGCCAAAAAGGCCTGTGACCTGTGGTTATAGGCAGCCAATGGGGTATGGTGTAATTGGCAACACAGCGGTTTCTGGTACCGCCATTCTAGGTTCGAGTCCTGGTACCCCAGCTTCATCCAGCGATTAGGTCGGCATAATCGCGTGCGTTATGCTGACACGTCGGTTCTGGCCCCGTCGTCTAGCGGCCTAGGACGCCGCCCTCTCACGGCGGTAGCGTGGGTTCGAATCCCATCGGGGCTACTGTGGGATGTCTCAGGACATCGGAATGGCTGTGAACCTGCGTTTGGGTTCACAGCTTTTTCTTTGGGCGGCCGCAGGGGGACGTTGCGGACGTGGTACTTCGCTTCGGATCGGCGCCTAGCTGGGATATTTGGGGCTCGCGGCCGTCGTGTGATGGCGGATTTGTCGGTGCCGTTCCGTAGTTTGCGTGACATGGCCGAGCGCCGGTTTCGTCGCACCCAGGAGTGGCCGCAGATCGCTGACGAGAGCGTCTGGCAGACGGTGGACGCAGCTCTGATATCCGACACGCAGACGAACATGCCGCACGCAACATTCTGCGGGCTGGACTGGCTCTTCACGCGCACGCGGCGTGAGAAGAAGCTGGCGGCTTCCAGCCGTCAGAGAAGTCACCGGGGCTACAAACCGTTGTAGTGGTTGTAGTACGCCAGTAACTCAGAGTCGACGGGCCAATGCGTCTGCCGCGGCCAAAAGGTCTGCCGCCCACCGGGCGCCGGGTCGGCGTCCCATCCGGTCGATCGGCCCGGACACCGATACCGCTGCGATCACCGCGCCCCGGCCGTCACGCACCGGCGCCGAGACGCTGGCCACACCGGGCTC
>JAVRPX010000644.1:0-3014 GCA_032161985.1 Mycobacterium sp. | reverse complement strand
CGAACGGTGTCTACTGGAGCTATTCGTTGGGCAACCAGTGGTGGGAGACCATTCACTACGGGCGCCACCAGTCCAGCCTCAACGCCCATCAGGCCCACGTCGATTCAGACGGCATCCTGCGTGTCGTCGTCAGCTCACACGATCCTGGTGTCGTGAATTGGCTTGATGCGGCTGGGCACAGCAACGGAGCGATAATTCTGCGCTGCGTGCGCACGGAGACCGCACCGACACCGACGACGCGCGTGGTGAAGTTCGCCGATATCCAATCGGAGCTGCCTGCGGAGACCAAGAGGGTTACTCCGCAGGAGCGGGCCGCGATCATCGAGGCGCGTCGCCGGGCCGTGCACGAAAGGTTCTCCGGATGAGCTTCTCCGTCGACGAACTCGAAGACGGCGCACGAGCGGCGACCGGCCTTGAGGATTTCGGTTCGACGTATTACCGCGAAGGCCTGGGACGAACCGTCGATGCGCTGAACACCGAAGCCGATCTCAACGAGTTGGGCAAGGTCATTCAGCATGCGACCATCAGCAATGCCTTGATCCAGCGGCTCCGCATCGAGGACACCTACAAGCTCCACCCGGAGATCGACGACGAGGTCGTCGGCGGACCGGTGTTTGTCATCGGGCTGCCCCGCACCGGCACTACGGCGCTCAGCCAGCTGGTGGCCAGCGATCCGCAGTTCCGATCGCTGCGGATGTGGGAATCGCAGGCCTGCACTCCACCGCCGGAGGCGGCCACCCAGCACGACGATCCGCGGATCGCTGCGGCTGCCGAGGGAATCACGATGATGGACAACATGTTTCCCCGCATGCGGACAATGATGAACTCGGAGCCCGAAGCTGCCACCGAATGCCAGGACTTGATGGGGATGAGCTTCCGCACCTTCCATTTCGACGGTGTGGTCCGCGTTCCGGGCTACCTCACCTGGCTGATGCAGTGCGATATGAGGGAGACATATACCTACCACCGACGAGTGCTCAAGCTCCTCCAGTGGCATTGCCCACCGACCCTTTGGCATCTAAAGACGCCGGTGCACATGTTCGCGCTGGACGCACTCGTCGAGGCCTATCCGAACGCCAACTTCCTGTGGAGTCACCGCGATCCAGCCAAGGTGCTGGCATCGGTGTGCAGCCTGATTCAGTACGTCCGCAGCTGGAGCAGCGATCGCGACGATGCGAAGGAGCTCGGCGCCGAGCAATTGGAGTGCTGGGCCGAGGGTGTTCGTCGCGCGATGGAGTTCCGAAAGCGGCTCGGTGACAACAGATTCGTCGATGTGTCATTCGCTGATCTGCAGACCGATCCCGTCGCGACGTTGGCGGCGAGTTATGAGCGACTCGGCCTGACCTTCTCCGCGGCCGCCCGTCGTCGTGCGCAGGATTGGGCCGACGGCCATCAGCCGGGTTCCCGCGGTGAACATTGCTACCAGCTCTCTGACTACGGGCTGACGGAGAAACAGGTGCGCGCACGCTTCGCCGACTACCTTGCGACGTACGACGCGACGGCGTGATGAGTACCGTCGTCAAGCGCAGGCGCAAGAAGCTGGACCCTGATCCCGGTGTACGCAATGCGCTGCTTGACGCCGCATCCAAAATCCTTCGTGAGGAAGGGGTTCGAAGCCTCAGCGTCGCGCAGGTGCTGAACCGCGCACAGTTGAGCACGCGCGCGTTCTACCGCCATTTCGATTCGAAGGATGCATTGGTGTCGGCGGTCTTCCTCGAGATGGCACGGGCGGAGACGAGGCGATTGAAACGAAAGATGGCCGCGGCCGCCGATCCATCGGAAGCGGTGGTGGCCTGGATCGACGGCCGGTTAGAGCTGGCATTCAACGAGCAGATCAGGTCCGATCTGCGCCAGATGTCGCTCGAGGCGCAGACGCAGATGTTCGCGTCACCCGAGCTGGTGAGCGACGCCTACCGGGAGATCTTGAAACCGCTTGTCGAACAACTCGAGAGCGGACGGCGCGCCGGCATCTTTCCCGCTATCGACCCGACCGCCGATGCGCTGTCGATTCACGGCGCGATATGGGCGAGTGTCGAACGACAGTGGACGACCGGAGATTGCGATCGTGGTGCCGTCCGCGACCAAGTCGTCCGTTTCTGCTTGCGGGGGATCGGTGTCCCGCTGGCTGACGGAAGGTAGTGCGATGGATCTGGGGTTGGCCGGAGCGACTGCAGTAGTGACGGGCGGGAGCAAGGGCATGGGACTTGCCATCGCCCAAACCCTTGCGTCTGAAGGCGCAAGAGTTGCGGTGATGGCCAGAGGCAGGGACGCTCTCGACGTCACCGTTGACTCCCTACGATCGGCGGGCGCGCCGGATGCCGTTGGTATCAGCGTCGACATGGTTGATGCCGATTCGATCGCTGCCGGCTTCGACACGGTCACGCAACGCTGGGGCGCGCTCAACACCTTGGTCCACACGATCGGTCCGGGCGACGGCTATTTCGAGGATATGGACGACGCGCAATGGGACGCAGCGTTCGCACTGGGCACGATGTCGGGGGTGCGATCGATCCGCGCCGCGCTCCCGATGCTGCGGGCCGCCGAGTGGGCACGCATCGTGACGTTGTCGGCGCACTCCATCCAACGGCAGAACCCCCGGATCGTCGCATACACTGCCTCGAAGGCCGCATTGAGCAGTGTCACCAAGAACCTGTCGAAAAGCCTTGCCAAGGACGGCATCCTGGTGAACTGCATATGCCCAGGAACGATTGTGACGGCCAGCTTCACGGAGAACCTGAAGGATATCCTCGCTGCAGATGGACTGGATGCCTCCGATCCCACGGACGTGATGACCTGGATCGACAACAACTTCCACCAGCCGTGCGACCTCGGCCGTGCCGGATTGCCCGAGGAGATCGCTTCGATCACCGCCTACCTGGCGTCAAAGCGCAACGGCTATGTCACCGGCGCGACCGTCAATGTCGACGGGGGCTCGGATTTCGTCTGACCGTCAGTGAACGACGTAGTCGACCGGACACGCATCGGCCGCGCGCGCGACCCCGCCGATCTGTGCG
>JAVRPX010000643.1:0-3098 GCA_032161985.1 Mycobacterium sp. | reverse complement strand
TGTCGCGGGTGATGCGCAGGCTGCTCGGCGTTCCCGTCGTGCACAAGCTGCAGTCGTCGACCGACACAGGTCCGATCGGCCCGGTGCCGGCCCGGCTGCACGACGTGCGATTCCGCTACCCCAAGGCCGACCACGACGCCCTCGGCCCGGTGTCGCTGGACGTGGAACTCGGTGAGCACCTCGCCGTAACCGGAGCCAACGGGTCGGGCAAGACCACGCTGATGCTGATGCTCGCCGGCCGCCAACCCACCGCAGGGACCATCGACCGTCCCGGGGCGGTCGGCCTCGGCAAGCTCGAAGGCACCGCCGTGATCATGCAGCACCCGGAAAGCCAGGTGCTGGGCACGCGGGTTGCCGACGACGTCGTGTGGGGGCTGCCGCCGGGTAAGACCACCGATGTGCACCAGCTGCTCAGCGAGGTCGGCCTCGACGGACTCGCCGAGCGCGACACCGGCGGCCTTTCCGGCGGCGAATTGCAGCGCCTCGCTGTGGCGGCGGCGCTGGCGCGTGAGCCGTCGCTGCTGATTGCGGACGAGGTCACCAGCATGGTCGACCAGGACGGCCGTGACGCGCTGATGTCTGTGCTGTCAGGGCTGACCCAGCACCACCACATGTCGCTGGTCCATATCACGCACTACAACGACGAAGCG
Source organism: Mycobacterium sp. (assembly GCA_032161985.1). Classification (GTDB taxonomy): domain Bacteria; phylum Actinomycetota; class Actinomycetes; order Mycobacteriales; family Mycobacteriaceae; genus Mycobacterium. The sequence goes on along the minus strand of JAVRPX010000643.1, from coordinate 2,448 downwards.
GACGCCGCAGACCGCGCGATTAATCTGACCGGAAACGGTGGCGCCGCCGACAACACCGAGATGGTGGAGACGGCCGCCGCGCCGGCCGCCACTGTGCACACCGGGCACCACTCCGATGTGCCCGTGCTCGAACTCAAGAACGTCGGCCATGAATACGCCAGCGGAACGCCCTGGGCGACAACCGCTTTGCGCGACATCAACTTCGCCGTACACGAGGGCGATGGCGTGCTGATCCACGGTTTGAACGGGTCGGGCAAGTCGACGCTGGCCTGGATCATGGCAGGTCTGACGGTGCCGACTGTCGGCAGCTGTCTGCTCGACGGAGCGCCGGTGTCCGATCAGGTTGGCGGGGTGGCGATCTCGTTTCAGGCGGCAAGGCTGCAGCTGATGCGCAGCCGCGTCGATCTGGAAGTGGCCTCGGCGGCCGGGTTTTCGTACCGTGACCTTGGCCGAGTGGTGGAGGCGTTGGCGACTGTGGGGCTTGATCCTGCATTGGCGAAGCGACGCATCGATCAGCTCAGCGGCGGCCAGATGCGCCGTGTGGTGCTCGCGGGACTGCTGGCTCGTTCACCACGCGTGCTGATCCTCGATGAGCCGTTGGCCGGGTTGGACGCGGCGAGCCAGCGCGGTCTGCTGCGGCTGCTGGAAGACCTGCGCCGTCGCGCGGACCTGACTGTTGTCGTGATCTCCCATGACTTTTCGGGCCTTGAGGAGCTGTGCCCGCGCATTCTGCACTTGCACGACGGCGCGTTGACCGCGCCGACGGCGGCCGGAGGAATGTCGTGACGGCCCCGACCGCAGCCAAGCAGCGCAAGCCGGTTGTGCTGCTGCGGCCGGTACCGGGCGACAGCGTCATCCACCGGCTGTGGGCGGGAACGAAACTCATCGTGGTGGCCGGCATCGGGGTGATGTTGACGTACTACCCGGGCTGGGTGCCGATCGGCTTGGTGGCCGCACTGATGCTGACGACTGCCTGGCTGGCTCACATTCCGCGCTCCGCGTTGCCGTCGATTCCGCGCTGGCTGTGGATCGTGCTGTTCATCGGCGGTGCTACCGCGACATTCGCAGGCGGCAGCCCGGTCATCGATCTGGGTTCGTTCGAAGTCGGCCTCGGTGGCTTGGTCAGCTTCCTGCGTATCACCGCGCTGTCCATCGTGCTGCTCGGGCTTGGCGCGCTGGTGTCATGGACGACCAACGTCGCCGAAATCGCGCCCGCCGTAGCGACATTGGGTCGGCCGCTGCGGCCGTTGCGGGTACCGGTCGACGACTGGGCGGTGACGCTGGCGCTGGCGTTGCGGGCATTCCCGATGCTGATCGAGGAGTTCCGCGTGCTCTACGCGGCCCGCAGGCTGCGGCCCAAAGAGGTGCCAACCACTCGACGGGCGCGCCGGCGGCGGTGGGCGATGGAGGTCGTCGACATCCTCGCCGCGGGGATCACCGTGGCGCTGCGCCGGGCCGACGAGATGGGCGATGCCATCACCGCCCGCGGCGGCGCCGGTCAGATCTCCGCCGCACCGTCACGGCCGAAGCGCGCCGACTGGGTTGCATTTGCGATCTCGATCCTGCTGTGTGCCGTCGCAGTGACTCTTGAACTGACGGTGCTCGGCACCCTCTAGAGCCTCGCTGACTCTGCGCTCAGGGCGTTGTCTACTCGAACTTTTTCGCCCTCACCGCAGAGTCAACGCTCCGCGGCTCAATTCGCCGCCCGCTGCGCGTCGGCCACGGTGGACCGCACCCTTGCGACTACAAAGACGACGACTTAGCGGATTTGGCCAGGCACACGAGGCTGTCGGCTGAGCGGGTCCACGATAAAGGGATGGAAGAGCATCCCCCGCCGCCAGGAGGCCAGCCCGGTTACGGCCCACCGCCGGGCACCCCGACATCGAAGGCTTCCGGACTGAGCCGCGTCCGTCGGCGCAACCCGCTGTCCATGGTCCTGGTCGCGGTGATCGTGATCGGCTTAGTCGCCGCCGGCCTGCTCGCCGGTGAGCTGTACGTCCGTCACCGCGCCGAGAGCGTCGTGGCTGCCGCCACCGAATGCGTGGTGCAGGATAAGGCGAGCGTGTCGTTCGGCGCGATGCCGCTTCTGCTTCAGCTCGCGACCGGCCACTACAGGAACATCTCGATCCACACGGCCGGCAATCGGATCGGCAACGCCCGCGGCATGAAGGCCGACGTGTGGATCGACGATGTCCGGCTGGATGGCGACGCCGATGCCATGGGCACTGTGGGAGCTCTAGACGCCATGATCACCTGGTCTGCCGACGGCATGAGGCAGAGCATCCAGGAAGCGATCTCGCCGTTGCGTGGCTTGGTCACCGGGGTCCAGACCAATCCGGACGACGGCACCGTCAAGCTGCTGGGCAACCTGGGCAGTGTCACCACCAAGCCGCAGATTACAGACGGACGAGTGGCGCTGCAGGTGGTCGATGTCACCGGGCTGGGTTT
>JAVRPX010000642.1:0-4701 GCA_032161985.1 Mycobacterium sp. | reverse complement strand
TCGGATGTCGCGGCCATGCAGGGCTTCGTGTCGAAGTACAACCTCAACTTCACCAATCTCAACGATGCCGACGGGTCGATCTGGGCCCGCTACAACGTGCCATGGCAGCCGGCGTACGTGTTCTACCGTGCCGACGGATCGTCGACATTCGTGAACAACCCGACGTCGGCGATGCCCCAGCAGGAGCTGTCCGACCGGGTCGCGGCGCTGTCGTAGGTCGCCGCGCACTGTGGACCAAGACCTGGTGGGCTTGGCCTTCGCCGCTGGATTGGTGGCGGCGCTGAACCCATGCGGCTTCGCCATGCTGCCTGCATATCTGGCCCTGGTGGTGCGGGGCGACGACGTGAGTCGACGAGCTGCCGTCGGCCGCGCGGTGACGGCCACCGCCGCGATGGCGGCAGGCTTCCTCACGGTGTTCGGCGGATTCGGTCTACTCACCCTGTCCGCGGCATCGACGGTGCAGCGTTACCTGCCCTATGTCACCGTGTTGATCGGCATTACCCTTGTCGCCCTTGGTATTTGGCTGCTCGCGGGGCGCGACATTACGGTGCACGCAGTGGCAGGCGGCGCGCGGTGGGCGCCGACGGCGCGGCTGGGCTCGATGTTCACCTATGGGATCAGCTACGCGATCGCATCGTTGTCATGCACGGTCGGGCCGTTCCTCGCTGTCACGGCCGCCGGACTTCGCGGCGGCTCGGTGCTGCGCGGTGTGTCGGTCTACATCGCCTATGCGGGCGGCTTCACGCTCGTCGCCGGGGTGCTCGCGGTGGCTGCCGCGTTAGCGAGTTCGGCGGCCGTCGAACGGATGCGCCGAATTGTGCCGTATGTCAACCGGATTAGCGGCGCGCTGCTCGTGGTCGTGGGCCTCTACGTCGGCTACTACGGCCTATACGAGATCCGGCTGTTCACAGGCGACGGCAATCCCGTAGACCCGGTGGTCTCGGCCGCAGGCCGGGTGCAGGGTGCGATCGCAGGCTGGGTTCATCAGCACGGGGCCTGGCCATGGCTGGTGGCGCTCGTGGTGCTGATTATCGCCGCGCTCGGTGCGGCGTGGCGCGCTAGCGCGACCGCGAAATATCGCCGTGCAGATCGGGCCACGGCGGGCGACGAACCATAGCCACGCCTGCGAGCGCAGCCGACACCAGCCCGACCAGAATTCCCATCATCGCGATGCGGCCTGCGTCGACCGCAGGGACAAATGACGCCCTGCCGTCCTTGACTACGAAGATCCCGAGCGGTTTGGCGCCCAGCCCAATTCGCGGGTCATCTGCCCCCGGGGCGGAGCGTCGGCGCAGCTTGGCGACCGGGATGACCGTCGCGCCGTCGGCGGTTTCGTACGGTTGGCCGAATACGCGTGACGCGTCGGGATGCGGCGCCAGCGAGTCGATGGCTTCTCGAGCCTCGCGAAGATTCATAGGTCCTGCTTACTACCGCCGGGCGAGATGCGGTGATTTCCGACCCGAAGTGCAGTCATATCAGGTGTAGTTCGTTTCGAACAGACGAAGGAGACCCGCAGTGGTGATAGTCGCCGGACACATCGTGGTCGACCCGCAGCAGCGTGACGACTACCTGTCCGCATGCGTCGAGGTGGTGCACCAGGCGCGCCGGGCCCCGGGCTGCCTCGATTTCTCGCTGTCGGCCGACCTGCTCGAGCCGGGCCGCGTCAACATCCTGGAGCGGTGGGATTCTCAGGCCGCAGTCGAGGCATTCCGCGGCAGCGGTCCCAGCGACGAGCAGGGTGCCGTGATCCGTGCCGCCTCGGTCGCCGAGTACGACGTGGGCGACGAGAGAAGCCTGATGTGAGTGCCGGTCAGTGGCAATACGAATGCGTGGAGAACGAAAGCGCCTGCTGATAAAGCGGATCCAGCCCACGGGCGTTGGCGACCGCGGTCTTGGCGTCCTCAAGCGTGCCGACGCAGGCGGGGGAGTGCAGAACGGGCCAGTGCATCGCGACCTGCTCGACCATCTCGGCGTTCAGGCGGTCGATGATCGCGCGGGATGCCGACAAGTCGGGCGCGACGCCCGGGGCGGCTCCCGGGTCGAGTTTCCATTGCGCGAACCGGGTGTATTCGATCGCCTCGGTGGCATGGACCTGATCGGTGAAAATCTGCCTGACGTAGTCGCCGTCGACGCCCCTGCCTTTCGCGTCGGCGCCCACCGCGCTTAGCACCTGCTCGACCCGCTGCGGATCCTCGATCGACCCGCCGGTCTGCCACTTGTTCGCCGCCACCGGTTCCGCGGTCTGCAGCCGTTGTGCCGCCGCATCGACCAGATCAAACAGTCGGTTCGTCTCGTCGGCGCGAGCGGGGGCGTGCACCGACGCCAGAGCAATCAGGACCCCGGACACCGCGGCCGCGCCGCGCGTTGCCCTCAGCGCTCGAACTCCGACTCGTCGTCAGGGACAGCGATGGCCTGCTCAATCAGGTCGGCCTCACTGGCTTCCCAATCGCGTACACCCGTGACGCGCGCCGCGTCCCGCCAAGTGTCCTCGTCGCCTTCTTCGCCGAATACAGCGTCCTCGGGGGTTGTCATGACCGGCCTTCGGACGCCGAGCGGACCTCGGTGATCACTCCACGCTGATCGGACATCTCGACGGTGGTTTCCTTGATCACCAGGAAGTCGCCCACTTTGGCCTTCATCGTCCGCTCCTTTCCACTGTTGGCCGTGCAAACCTCGTGTAACAGCAATTGTCCTCTCATCGCGCCGAGCGTCGAGGTGTAACCGACCGTTGGTCGCCCGCGATTAACCCGTTGTCGGGACGACCGAAGTAGGACCATGAATATTTCTCACCATGCACCAGGCAAGTGGATCCGCCGGCTGTCGGCGGCATTCTTCGCGGCGGCGTTGCTGCCAGCACTGATCGGCATTGTCGGCGGCACTCCGACGGCGGCCGCGGCCGTCGAAGTCCTCAGCGTTCCTTCCCCGTCGATGGGCCGCGACATCACCGTGCAGTTCCAGGGCGGCGGCCCAAAGGCGGTCTACCTTCTCGACGGTCTGCGCGCCCGCGACGACCGCAACGGCTGGGACATCGAGACCGGCGCGTTCAGTTGGTTCGACGGTTCCGGCCTGTCGGTCGTGGCGCCGGTCGGCGGCATGTCCAGCTTCTACACCGACTGGTACCGGCCCGCCGTCGGCAACGGCCAAACCCAGACTTACAAGTGGGAGACGTTCCTCACCTCGGAGCTTCCCGCGTGGCTGGCTGCGAACAAGGGTGTCAGCCCGACAGGCAATGCCGTGGTCGGCCTGTCGATGTCGGGCAGTGCCGCTCTGATCCTCGCTGCCTATCACCCGGGACAGTTCGTCTACGCCGGAGCGCTGTCGGGCTTTCTGAATCTGTCGGCCGGGCTGTGGCCCGTGCTCGTGGGCATCGCGATGGGCGATGCGGGTGGCTTCAACGCGCTGGACATGTGGGGCGCCTACGGCGGGCCCACCTGGCAGCGCAACGACCCCATGCGGCAGATCGGGCGCCTGGTGTCGAACGGCACCCGCATCTGGGTGTACAGCGGCAACGGCAACCCGACGGATTTGGATGGCGGGCTGGGCAACGCCCAGATTCCGGCGCAATTCCTGGAGGGCCTGACGATCCGCACCAACAAGGATTTCCAGTCGGCCTACACACGGGCCGGGGGCAGCAACGGGGTATTCAACTTCCCGCCAAACGGCACGCACAGCTGGGGCTACTGGGGTGGCCAGCTGCAGGCTATGAAGCCGGACATCCAGCGGGTGCTCGGCGCTGTGCCTGCCGCCTGAGGCTAGAGGTCGCGCGACCAGTACTCGCCGACGAGATCGCACCCGAAGCTGTGGTGGGGCTCGCGACGGTCGCAGCCGAAGCCGGCCCGCTCGTAGATTCGGCGGGCGGCAGGTAATACATCGTTGGTCCACAAGGTGATTCGCCGATAGCCGGATCGCCGGGCGAATCGCAGGCACTCGTCCACCAGCCGGCTGCCGACACCGGCTCCGCGCGCCGACGGTTCGACGAGCAGCAGCCGCAGCTGTGCGGTGTCCTCCGCGTCGGCGGCGGCGCAGAACACGCAGCCGACCCGTTCGCCGTCCAGTTCGGCGATCCACGCCGCCTCACGGCGGGTGTCACGGCGCTCGGCGAAGTCGGCGACGATCCGAGCGACCAGCGCCTCGAACGTGGGATCCCAGCCGTATTCGGCCGCATATCGGGCGCCATGCCGTTCGACGACCCAACCGAGATCACCGGGCTGGGGTTGGCGAAGGACGAGGCCGCCTCTGCGCGCGTCACTGCTCAGCATCAGCCGAATCTGGCCCATGGATGTGACGAGTTTCTGACGTTGCGACTCGTCCAGCGGCGCCAGCAGGGTGTCGATTGCCCCCGCCTGCAACCGGTCGAGCTCGTCGAATGCCCGGCAGCCTTCGTCGGTCAGCCGAACGACCTGGCGGCGGCCCGGACAGGATGCGGCTGAGGTAGCCGGCGTCGAGGTCGAGGTCGTTTCGAAGCTCGGAAAACGCGACGTCATCGCGATGAGCCAGCTCGAACAGCACTCTGGCCTCGGTGAGGCCGAAAGCCGATCCGGCCAGGTCAGGCGCGCAGCATACCCAGCACGCGGGTGTAGAAACGGTTGAACCCTCGGACGTCGTCAACCGTGCTATGCATAGTTGACATCGTCAAATAATTGCCTAACGCCGTCAACTGTTTGAGTTGCCACAGGTCGCTGAGAGCCATTCACACCGAGT
>JAVRPX010000641.1:0-5993 GCA_032161985.1 Mycobacterium sp. | reverse complement strand
TGATGCCGCGCATCTTCATGGCGGTCCGCCGCGAGTCGCGGTTCCCGATCTCGGAGATCCTCGCGCAGACACCTGAGATACCGGACATGGCGCAGTGGGGCATCTTCCTGCGCAACCACGACGAGTTGACGTTGGAGATGGTCACCGACGAAGAGCGCGACTACATGTACACCGAATACGCCAAGGACCCGCGGATGAAGGCCAACGTCGGCATCCGCAGGCGGTTGGCGCCCCTGCTGGAGAACGACCGCAACCAGATCGAGCTGTTCACCGCGCTGCTGTTGTCGCTGCCGGGTTCGCCGGTGCTGTATTACGGCGACGAGATCGGCATGGGCGACATCATCTGGCTCGGCGACCGTGACGGGGTCCGCACACCGATGCAGTGGACGCCGGACCGCAACGCCGGCTTCTCCACCGCCACCCCGGGGAGGCTGTATCTGCCGCCCAACCAGGACGCCATCTACGGGTACCACGCCGTCAACGTGGAGGCGCAGCGTGACATCTCTAACTCGCTGTTGAACTGGACCCGCACCATGCTCGCGGTGCGCGGCCGCCACGACGCGTTCGCGATCGGCACCTTCCGGGAGTTGGGCGGCTCCAACCCGTCGGTGCTCACCTATGTGCGCGAGACGGACGACGACACCTTGTTGTGTGTGAACAACCTGTCGCGGTTCCCGCAGCCGATCGAATTGAACCTGCAGAACTGGAACGGGTACACCCCTGTCGAGATGACCGGGTACGTGGAGTTCCCCCGCATCGGCCAGCTGCCCTATCTGCTGACCCTGCCGGGCCACGGTTTCTATTGGTTCCAGCTGCGGCCGCCTGATCCTGGAGAGCAGCAATGAACCTGCCGTTCGATGAATGGCTACCCCAGCAGCGGTGGTATGCCGGACGAAATCGCGAACTGTCCTCGGCCGAGCCCGGTGTCGTGGTTCCGCTGCGTGACGACCTCGACCTCGTGCTGCTCGACGTGTCGTACACCGACGGATCGTCGGAGCGCTATCAGGTCATCGTGCGCTGGGATACCGGAGCCGCGGACGCGGCGACATCCGGCGCGAGCCCGATTGCCGAATTCCTTGGCATCGCAACCATCGGCGCCGACGGCGACCGCACCGCCTACGACGCGCTCTACAACCCGGCGGATGCGCAGTTCTTGCTGTCGCTGATCGACTCGTCGGCGACGGTGGGTCCGCCGGTCAACGCGGTGCGGTTCGGCAAGGAACCCGGCGCGACGCTTCCACTCCAGGCAGCGCCGCGGGTGACGAGCGCCGAGCAGAGCAACACCAGCGTGATCTTCGAAGAAGAGGCCGTCTTCAAGGTGTTTCGCCGCATGACGCCGGGCACCAATCCAGACATCGAACTGAACAGGGTGTTGGCACGGGCCGAAAACCCGCACGTGGCGCGGTTACTTGGCGCCTACGAGACGACGTACGACGAGCAACCGTGCGCGCTCGGCATGGTCACCGAGTTCGCCTCCAACTCCGCCGAGGGCTGGGACATGGCCACGGCCAGCACCCGCGACCTGTTCGCCGAGGGCGACCTTTACGCCGACGAGGTCGGCGGCGATTTCGCAGGCGAGTCGTATCGGCTCGGCGAGGCGGTCGCGTCGGTCCACGCCACACTCGCCGACGAACTCGGCACGTCGCGCATCCTGTTTCCGACCGACACCGTGCTCGAGCGACTGTCGGCCGCGTCGGCTTCGGTCCCCGAACTGGAGCAGTACGTGCCGCTGATCGAGGAGCGCTACCGCAAGCTGGCGGAGGAGACGATCATCGTCCAACGGATTCACGGCGACCTGCACCTCGGGCAGGTGCTGCGCACGCCAGAGAGCTGGTTGCTGATCGACTTCGAAGGCGAGCCGGGCCAGCCGCTCGATGAGCGACGCCGTCCCGACTCCACGCTGCGGGATGTGGCCGGCGTGCTGCGGTCATTGGAGTACGCCGCCTACCAACGGTTGATGGAGCAGGCCTCGGACTCTGGAGCCGAGGACCGGGACCGGCAGCTCGCCGCGCGGGCACGCGAATGGGTGAACCGCAACGCCGCTGCGTTCTGCGAAGGGTATGCGGAGGTGTCCGGTACCGACCCGCGCGACTCACGGCATCTGCTCGAGGCCTACGAGCTCGACAAGGCGGTGTACGAGGCCGCCTACGAGGCGAGGCACCGGCCCAGCTGGCTGCCGATCCCGCTGAAGTCCATCGCCCGGGTCGTCGGCTAGGCGAGGTTCTAAAGGGTCGGCGTAACGGTCACCGCTAACGCGGCACCAATGGGACATGACAGTCACACAGATTCAATCCTCGAAGCAGAACACTATTGATGCAGTCGGAGGCCTGCTGGCCCTCTACGGCCTGGTCATCGTGATCGCGTGGTTCGGCGTGATGAAGTTCACGAACTACGAGGCGCAGGGGATCCAGCCGCTGGTCGCTGAAAGCCCGTTCATGAGCTGGCTTTACGACATCTTCTCGGTGTACACGTTCTCGGTACTGCTCGGTGTCTTCGAAGTCGCTGCGGCAATCCTGATCGCCGTCAAACCGTGGTGGCCCAAGGTGTCGATCCTCGGCAGCGCGCTCGCAATCTTGCTGTTCCTCGCGACGATCAGCTTCCTGTTCACCACCCCTGGCGTGTTCGAGGAGTCCGTCGGAGGCTTTCCGTTGCTGTCTATGACCGGAGGATTCCGTATGAAGGACGTGGCGTTACTGGGCATCTCGACGTGGACGCTTGCCGATGCACTGCGGGCAACCCGCAGCAGTCTCGCCGGCTCCTCACAGGCTCACGCAACCTAGCGATGACTCACTGTCGGGTGTGGCAACCACGTTAAAGACGGAGGCGGCGCCCGCCGACATCGACAGCACACGGCCCGCCCGGTGGACCGCGGACGCGTGGAACCGGGTTGGCGTCGTCGTGCTCTTGGTCGGCACTGCCGTTATGTATGTGTGGAACATCACCGTCAACGGCATGGGCAACCAGTTCTATGCGGCTGCGGCGCAAGCGGGTTCGATGAACTGGGAAGCATTGTTGTTCGGCTCGCTCGACCCGCACAACTTCATCACTGTCGACAAGCCGCCGGTTTCGCAGTGGGTGATGGGCTTGGCCGGGCAGATATTCGGCTTCAGCAGCGCGAGCATGATGATCCCGCAGGCGTTGATGGCGGTTGCCGCCGTCGCCCTGCTGTACGGCGCGGTGACACGCATCAGCGGACCGCGCACCGGGTTGCTCGCAGGCGCGGTGCTCGCCTTGACGCCGGTGGCCGCGTTGATGTTTCGGTTCAACAATCCCGACGCCGTGATGGTGCTGTTGATGACCGCCGCGGCGTACTGCACCGTGCGCGCATTGCAGCAGGCGATCCCGACGTGGCTGGCATGGGCCGGTGTCGCGCTGGGTTTCGCGTTCCTGGCCAAGATGCTCGAGGGGTTGATGGTGGCCCCCGCGCTGGCCGCCGCTTACCTTGTTGCTGCGCCGACGACACTGCGTGCCCGCCTGCGACACGTTGGGGTGGCAGCCGTTGCGTTCGTCGCCTCGGCGGGCTGGTTCGTGTTGCTGACCCTGCTGTGGCCGGCGTCGTCTCGGCCGTACATCGCGGGTTCGACGGACAACAACTTCATGAATCTGGTGTTGGGCTACAACGGGTTCGCCCGCGTCCTCGGCCGCAACCACATGGGGTTCGGTCCGCCGAAGACCGTGGTCGGGCAGGCGGCAGGCGCGCAGCTGAATCTCGGGGGGCACGGCGGGTTCGGCAATCAATCGCAGGGCTTGTCGCGGTTGTTCGGCGGCGAGTTCGGCTTCGAGATCGGTTGGCTCCTACCGGCGGCGCTGTTGGCGACAGTCCTGGTGGTGCTCTCCCGCGGTCGCGCGCCGCGGACAGACCTGGTGCGGGCCGCGGCAATCCTGTTCGGCGGCTGGCTGGTGGTGGACGGGCTGGTGCTGAGCTTCATGCACGGCTCGATTCACGCGTACTACTGCTTGTCCATCGCGCCGCCGGTGGCAGCGATGTTCGCCATTGCCGTGCACGAACTGTGGCGGCACCGCGAAAAGTGGTTGTACCGAGCCGGTTTGGCGGTGCTGCTGAGCGGTAGCGGCGTGTGGAGTTGGTTGGTTCTCGGCCGCAACGGTGACTGGCTGCCCGGCCTGCGGTGGACCATCCTGGTGCTGGCGATCGTGGCGGCGATCGCGCTGCTGGGGCCGTGGACCGCGGGTACCCGTCGCGGGGTGGCGCTCGGCGCGCTTGGCGTTGGTCTGGTTAGCGCGCTGGCAGGACCCGCGGCATACGCGATCGTCACGCTCGGCCAGTCGCATGAGGGCGGCGGACCGTCCGTCGGTCCGGCGGAGGCGACGGGGCACAACAACTTCGGCTTCGGTCAGATGTCGGACAACGCCGACCTGAACGCGATGCTGAAGGACACGAACACGGAGTGGTCCGCCGCGATCCTCCGCTCGTCGAGCGCCGCGGGACTCGAATTATCCACCGACACAGCGGTCATGGCGATCGGTGGGTTCTCGGGCAGCGACCCGGCGCCGACGCTGAGCCAGTTCCAGGACGACGTGGCACAGCACAAGGTCGCCTACTACGTCGTGGTGAACACCCGCGGTCGCGGGCCGGGTTGGGGCAATCGGGGTCACGCCGACATCGCGAAGTGGGTCGCGGCTACCTTCCCGTCGTCCACGGTCGGGGATGCCACCGTGTACAACTTGTCGGCGCCGAAATAGGACTATCGCACCAGCCTGCGCAGCAACGCCGACGCCATGGCGATGCCTGCGACCGCGGCGACTACCAGCACGGCGATGTCGACGAGGCCGTTGGTCGGGGAGCCGATCAGGAGTCCGCGCAACGCGTTTACCTCGTAGCTGAGCGGGTTGACGGCCGACAGCCAGCGCAGCCACTGCGGCATCACGTCGACCGGATACAGCGCGTTCGACGCGAAGAACAGCGGCATGGTGATTGCCTGCCCGATGCCCATCAGCCGGTCTCTGTTGCGTACCAGCCCCGCCAGCGTCATCGACAGACACGCGAAGAACGCCGAGCCCAACACCACAACACCCATCGCGCCAAGGATTCTCAGCGGGTTGACGGTCATGTGCACGCCCATGAGGTAGGCCAGCGCCACCACCCCGATCACCTGCACCACCGAGCGCACCCCTGCCGCGAAAGCCTTTCCGGTGATAAGCGCCGAGGCGGGCGCAGGCGTCACCATCAGCTTGGCGAGGATGCCCGCGTCCCGGTCCCAGATGATCTGGATGCCGTAGAAGATCGAGATAAACAGCGCCGACTGCGCGATGATCCCCGGCGCCAGGAACGCCAGATACGGCACGCCGCCGGTGTCAATGACGTGCAGCCGGGAAAACGTCTGCCCGAAGATCAACAGCCACAGCGCGGGCTGCACCATCCTGGTGAACAGTTCGGTGCGGTCGTGGCGCAGCTTCTGCAGTTCCACTATCGCGAAAGCGCCCACCCGCATGGCCATTCCGCGGATGCGCCGCCATCCCCGCGGCGCACGGACGATCTCTATGGCTACCTTCGGCTCAACTGACACGGCGCGCCGTCCTTCTGCTCGACCGGACCGCACGGAACCCGGTCTGCGAGCTGTCCTCTGCCAGATCCGAGCCTGCGTAGTGACGGAATACGTCCTCGAGGGTCGCGTCCGGCGATACTGTCTGCTTCAACTCGCTCGGCGAGCCGACAGCTTGTAACCGACCGTGGTGCATCAGCGCCACCCGATCGCACAACGCGTCGGCCTCCTGCATGTAGTGGGTGGTGAGCAGCACCGTCATGCCGAACTCGTTCTGCATGCGTTCCACCTGAGCCCAGACACTGTCGCGCGCAATGGGATCCAGCCCGACCGTCGGTTCGTCGAGGATCAGCAGCGACGGCCGGTTCACCAGCGCCTGCGCCAACTCGAGCCTGCGGACCATGCCGCCTGAGTAGGTGCCTGCCAGCCCGTCGGCGACGTCGAGCAGCTGCATCGCGTGCAGCGCTTCATCGACCCGATCGGACCGTTCGC
>JAVRPX010000640.1:0-6420 GCA_032161985.1 Mycobacterium sp. | reverse complement strand
CGCCCGCCGGCGTGGTTCGCTCCCCCACACCGACCGCAACCACACCCGGCGCCAGCAGTAGCACGTCGCCGCCCTCGACGGGCGCCGACCGCGACTCGTATGCCCGTCGCACGCCGAGGAACCGCGGATGATGCGCGTAGATAAGGTCGGTCAGCGACGTCTCGCGCACCCGCGCCGGTAACGCCAGCGACGTGATCGCAACCCGCGGCCCGATCCAGAACGACGAGTCGCGGGTGAACATCAGATTCGGCAGCGGCTCGATGACGAAGTCCCCACCGTGGTGCATCCGCCGCACCAGCGACAGCTCACCGCCGCTGAACGGCACCTCGTTGAACGTCATCCCCGCCATCAGCACGCGCGCCAGCGGCCCCGCATCCAGGGTTCGCAGGTAGGTCGAAAGCTCTTGCGCCAGGGGCAGTCCCAGCCGTCGCGAATCCACGGCCGCAGAGATCCCGTGCATGCGCGCCGCGCCACTATGCGAAAGCGCCTCGGTCAACAGGTCCGCGAGCAGCAGCACCTCGACGCCGCGCGATTGCAACACCGCGGCGAACGCGTCGTGTTCCTGCTGCGCCTTGGAGACCCACGGCAGGCCGTCGAACAGCAACGCGTCGTTGTTGCGCGGGGTCAGTCGCCGCAATTCGTCCCCTGGGCGGTGCAGGATGACGGCGCGCAGCCTGCCGACCTCGGAGTCGCAGCCCAGCGCAACGTCTGTCACATCTAGCACCGTAGCGCCATCGTCACCTCAACTATGGTTTAGGTCATGGAGCTGATCCACGAACTCACCCCGGGTGAGATGTCGCACCGCAGCGGCGTGGCTGTCTCGGCCCTGCACTTCTACGAACGCGAGGGCCTGATTCACAGCCGCCGCACCGGCGGCAACCAACGCCGCTACGCCCGCGAGTCACTGCGCCGGGTCGCGTTCATACGCATGTCGCAGCGCCTCGGCATTCCGCTGGCCCGCATCCGCGAGGCCCTGGCCTCCCTGCCCAACGACCGCGTCCCCACCAGCAAGGACTGGGCCCGACTCTCGGCAGGCTGGCGCCAGGATCTCGACGACCGAATCGTGCACCTAGAGCGACTGCGCGACAACCTCGCAGGCTGCATCGGCTGCGGCTGCCTGAGCCTGAAGACCTGCGCGCTGTCCAACCCCGGCGACATGCTCGCCGAACAGGGACCCGGCGCCGTCCGGCTATGACTCTTCGAACGCCTGTGCGATAGACTCGCAGTCATGGAGCTGGCGCTACAGAGCTCTCTGTTCGAGGCCGCCGATCGGCGCCACCTCGGCGGCGGCGCGTGGGTCGAGGTGCGCTCCGGCTGGTTGACGGAAGCGGAGTCGCTGTTCGGCGAGCTGATGGAGCAGATCCCGTGGCGCGCCGAGCGCAGGCAGATGTACGAGCGCGTGCTCGACGTGCCGCGGCTGGTCAGCTTCCACAATCTCGTCGACGAGCCCGCCCCGCACCCGCGGCTGAAACAGATGCGCCGTCGGCTCAACGACACATACGCAGGCGAGCTCGGCGAACCGTTCACCACCGCAGGCCTGTGCCTCTACCGTGATGGCAACGACAGCGTCGCCTGGCACGGCGACAAGATCGGCCGCAGCAGCACCGAAGACACCATGGTGGCCATCGTGAGCCTCGGCGCCACAAGGGTTTTCGCGCTACGCCCGCACGGCGGCGGCAAGTCGCTGCGGCTACAGCACCGGCATGGCGACCTGTTGGTGATGGGCGGGTCGTGCCAGCGCACATGGGAGCATTCGATTCCGAAGACGTCGCGGCCCGTCGGCCCGCGGATCAGCATCCAGTTCCGCCCCCACGACGTTCGCTAGATCAGCCCTTTACCGCCGCGACCGCAGCGGCGAGCAGGTCACGCGCCCGCTGCGTGTTGATCGGCGCGACGGGCTTGTCCGGCAGCACCAACGGGTTGGCCGTGACGATCACCAGGAACGTGCCGAAGCTGGCGACGTAGTTGTAGAGCTCGCCGGTGCGCGGCTTGCCGTCGGCCGTCGTCTGCAGCACTCGATGGGTGCCCACGGTGTGCACGCCATCGATCTGCGGCGCGTCGACGACCTCGACGAGACCGCGCACCCCCGGCCCGGTGAACCCCACCTTCTGGCAGTTCTGCGCGGGGTCGGTGTGCGGCACGGCCTCGGACGTCTCGACGGCCATCGCGATGAACCGGTTGCCCTCGCCCTCAGCCGAGGTGGCGGCCATGTTGCCCTTCACACCCGGCGGCACGACCTGCTGGCTGGCCGCCTTCGCACAGTCGGCGGGGTCGAACGTCATACCGGGCGGCAGGGTCTGCGGCCCAAGGAGCCGGGGGTCGATGCCTGTCGGCCCCACGCTGGTGACCTTGAACTCCGACCCGAAGCTCGACTTGACGTTCGCGACGTGGGCGATGTCAGCGTGCGACAAGTCCTGCTCGGCGGACTGTCCGTTCGCGCATGCGGCCAACACGCCGGCGCTTGCGATGACGAGCATCGCCCTCGGGTTCGACATCGCCGCCAAATCTACAGGCAGGCCCCCGCTCAGCCGCGTAATGCCGACACCGTTTTCACGAGCAATTCCGCCGCGAAATCCTGTCCGAGTGCAGGATTCGGCGAGCCAGGATCGGTGACGACCGTGACTAACGTGACATAGCCGCGCAGATAGGCGGCGAAGGTGTCCGCGTGCGAATGGGTTTCGGTGCCGCCCTCAACAGCGGTGGTGGCCGTGGTGGACATGCCCACGGTCGCGGCGCCGTCGATCGCGGGCGCCGCAACCAATGTGACGCTTCCGCTGGTGCGGCCTGCCGACACCGTCCACTGTCCGCATTCGTCGATCAGCGCCGGATCGAGCGTCGCCGCCGAGGCGACGACCACCGTGTAAACGATCCCACCGGCACCCGAAGCCGACCACCCCCGTGTCGTCGCCGCATCGGTGACGGGATCGGCGAGCGCCCCGCACCGCTGCGGATCGGCAGTCCAGTCGGGACCCAAGCCCCAGAACGCGACCGGCGCGGCCCGCCCGGACAGACCGGCCACCTCATAACCGCTCGGCAGTTCCGTGCGCACGCGCTCGATCCGCGCCGGATTCACCTGAGTCGACGAACCCGGGGTCGCCGTCGACGGTGCCGAGGAGGGCGACCCTCCGCACGCCGCCCCGCACAGGGACAGCGCTGCGAGCAAGGCAAACAGCCGCACGCCCGTTGATACCACAGAGATTGCTTAGGAAATCCCTGCAACATCCTGTGTCCGGCGAGCGATGAAACAAAGACCAGGCAAACAAAAGAATGGAGACTGTCATGCGCACAGGCTGGGGTGTGGCAGCAACACTAGCGGCGACGAGTGTCCTACTCGCGCCGGTGGGACTGGCAATGGCGGAGCCCACTCAAGCCGGCAACGCATACGCGACGATTGGAACGTTGGAGAACGAAGGCTACGACGTGATCATTGACCGCGTCGGCAATGCGCCGATCAACCAATGCATCGTCACCAGCGTCCGCAACCCGCAGACTCAGACCAGGACGTTCTGGGTCGATGAGGGCAAGCATCGCAGGCAGATCACGGTCGTCGTCAGCAGGTCGATCAACTTAACGCTGAACTGCAACGTGTGACCTGAGGCTTGCTGCCGGGGCGATCTAAGCGATCGGCCCACGTCACTTGCAGTCGTGGAATCAATCTGCGCTACTGCGAGTTTCACCAATCAGACCGCGGTGACCGGAGGGGACCCTGTCGGTTTGAAGGAGTAGACGTGAAGGCACCACAAATGAATAGACCGACCCTTGCCACCGTTGCGGGAGGGGCAATTATCGCGATGGCCGTGGGACTTCCGGGAGGCGCGCAGGCCGCGCCGTCGGGCATCGGATCGGCGCAGGACACCGTCAACGAGTTGGAGAAGAACGGCTTCAAGGTCGTACTGAACAAGATGGGTGAAGGCCCGCTCGATCACTGCACGGTCGACTCGGTTCGTCCTGGCATGACTGTCATCCGTCCCGTCCAAAACGGCGGCGCGCTGGTGAACCAAATCGTCTACCAAACCGTGTATTTGACGGCCAAGTGCTGACGAGCTGGTGAACAGTTAGGCGGCGTCCTTGTTCTCCGATTCCGAGGAACTGGTCGAATCGGACGTCGCGGTCGAATCTATCTTCGTCGCGGGTGGCTCGCTGATCGCGGACTGTTCCTCAGACGGTGAGGACGGCGATTCCGTTAGCGTCTTCTGGGAGTCGAACTCGATCGGCCCGCGCACCTTGGTTTGATCGGGTTCCTTCGCAGGAGGTTCCGGATTCGTCGTTACCGCTGTTGGCTTCGCCTTCGGCTCTGTGGGCTTGTTGTCCGCCGTCGGCTCTGGAACAGATTTCGGCGTGGTATCCGGCTGGGCCGACGCATGCGCGGCCACCGAATCAACGTGGCGCGCATCGGGTTCGGCGGCTTCCGATGCCGAGAATGCCGACGTCGTGGTCATCGTCGTGGTCATCGTGGCCGGCGGAGCGGGCAACAGAGGGCCACCCACACCGTACGGCCCCGACGGCGTGGTGCCGAGCCTGCGACCAACGCCGAGTTCCTCCAATGCGTTGTCAATGCCGACTGGAATCGACTTGATCAGGTTGATCGCGAACGTAATCGGGTCGACGTGCGGCAGCAGCGATGCCTGCACCGGCACACCCGGGCCGAGGTGCGCCGGAAGGCGGTCTCGATCATCACCTGCATGGGCTCGTTCAACGCCGACAACAGAAAGTGCGGAACGCCGATGCTGGCGAGCGGCCGCAGGATCGGGACGATGCCCGCTGTCCATGACGTAATAGTCGGTGTCGCCCGCAGAACCCTGGTAGATCAGGTCGTTGTCCGCGGTGGGCGTTTCGCCGTGCAGGTACACATACCCGGCGAGGGCGTTGGCCGGCGCCAGGAAGTTGAGCGCCCAGACGGGATGGTCGGAGACGCCGTCGTAGAGGAAGCTGATGTCCTTGGTCGGTGCGACGTAGCTGCCGTCCGGATTCTGCGGACCGTTGGTCGGCGTATCTCCGTCGAAGGTGATCCCGAAGAACGGAATCGTGCCGAAGAACTTGTACGCTGCAATCCCGCCGTTGGGCTTGCCGGGGCTGGACAGCATGACGAATCCGCTAATCGGCGTCGCATCGGGATCAGTTGGCTCGTAGTCCTTGATGAAATGCCGCTTGGCGATCGTCGCGATGCGTGCACTCTGCGAATAGCCGACGATGATCACCCGGTCGCCCGCGTTGGGCGTATTGGCGTCGACCGCGTCCTGTAAGTCGAGCACGCCCTCGGCAACCGAGTCGTCGAACGTCTGGCTACCGAAAACCGGGAAGAACTGCTCCGGCGTGTGCACACCTACCGGCGGAGGGTCGTAGGGCAGGTCGCCAAACGGGTTGAGGTAGCGCTGGGTTATGTCGGCGATGTACGCGTCGTCGCCTGGAGCTGGACGGCGGTTGTCATTGACCACGAAATCGCCACGGCGACTGCGCCGAGCAGCGCCAGGAAACCCACCCACAGCGAACGTGCGGTAACGCGCATGATCACGACCTCTCCATCACGGACTCAGAGAGAACGACCGCGAGTGTTGGCATGCCCTCCCCGAGCAGCAGCACAGCTGAATTTTCCACCCACGTCAGCGGGGCAATCTCGATTCCGCGGCGCTAGCCAACCGCTATTTGATAATGCGCTGTCGCGCCGCTTGCGGAGAGATTTCCATCCCGAACCGCCAATCTGCGTGGCGTTTCCCATGCGGCCGATGTTTGCCGACCGTAGGCTACGCCCGAGATTTCAAATCGACAGGAGACCCAATGACACGCGCACTTCGGGCAGGCGTTATTGCCATTTCGGCGATCGCGATCGGTATCGGCCTATCCGGCTGCGGATCGGACACCAAATCCGAGCCATCCACCTCGAAGCAGACGTCCGCCGCATCGTCGACCATGACCAGCAAAGCCGCGCCGACGTCGGCGGCATCGGCCGCGGGCCCGAACAAGACGATCGTCGACTACATCAAGGAGAACGGGATCGTCGAGAGCCCCGTGCATCGCGGTGATCCCGGCTCGCCGACGATCGACTTGCCGTTCCCGCCCGGGTGGGAGGACGCCGGAAACCGCACACCGGAATGGGCCTATGCGGCGATTGTGGCCACCGATCCAGCGATGGCCCAGGATCCGCCGACGATCATCGCGCTGGTCTCCAAGCTGACCGGCAATGTCGACCCGGCCAAGATCCTCGAGTACGCGCAGGGCGAGATCAAGAACCTGCCCGGCTACGACGGCGCCACCGAAGGCAGCCCGAGC
The DNA here is from genome assembly GCA_032161985.1 of Mycobacterium sp. GTDB lineage: Bacteria > Actinomycetota > Actinomycetes > Mycobacteriales > Mycobacteriaceae > Mycobacterium. The sequence goes on along the minus strand of JAVRPX010000640.1, from coordinate 153 downwards.
ACGCTCGGCGGGTTCGATGCGACCCAGATCGGCGGCACCTACGTCAAGGAGGGCGTCAAGCGCGCAATCGCCCAGAAGACTGTGGTGATCCCGAGCGGGGACGCACTGTTCGTGCTGCAGCTCAACGCCGATGGCACCGAGGATCAGATGGGC
>JAVRPX010000639.1:0-3815 GCA_032161985.1 Mycobacterium sp. | reverse complement strand
CGATGAACCTCGAACGCCAAGGAGAGCTCAGCCACATCCCGCGGACGGGTCACGGATCGACCGGTTCGTTGCTCGATACGGTGTAGCCGATAACGGACGGTGTTGGGATGGCAGAACAGCAATTCGCCTACGGCGCGCAGGGATCCGTCGTTCTCCAGCCACACCCGGAATGTCTCGAACAAGACGTCACGCTCATCGGCTGTGAGTTCGGCGAAGCACTCGATGATGGGTATTGCGAGCTTCACCATCACCTCGGGCGCGCTGACCGCGGCCGTGGACAGAATGGAGCCGTCGAACTGCGTGACGCGCGGCCCCTCGTCCGGACGTCCGTGCAACGTTACCCTGGCGTACCGCAGCGCTTGCGCGGTGTCCCGCAGATCGTCGAACTGCGCACTCACTCCGACGCGGTTGCTAGCCATCCGCGACACCAGCGCCAGCACGTTGGCCAGCTGCTTGCTGCTCTTCACATACACGATTCCAACGTGCAAGTCGGGCAACAGTTGCCACGCGGAGAACACGTCCATGCTGCGCAATTTCGATTCGATTCCCGGCAGGGCTTCTGTGCCGACGCTGGATTCGGCGGCGATCACCACGTAAGGACCGTGTGCGGGCAATCGAAGACAATCGGCGGCCTCCCATATGCTCCACTGTTCGAACAGCCGTCCGTGCAGAAGCGAGTCGATGAGAATCTCACGTTCGGATTCATCGCCAATGAGCCGGCGGCTCTGCTCGTCGCGGTACGCGGCAGTCATGGCCGCAGTGAAAATATCCTGCGCAGCAAGTATTTTCGTCGTCAACAAGCGAACAACATCGCCGTTCGCCTGAGCCCGGCCTGTCACCTCTTTCACCGCAGCGTCCCAAAGCGCGCGGAATCCGACTCGGTACGCTTCCATCACCGCGGCGAGCGGGACGCCGTCGCGTGCGCGTTCGATTCCCAAATTGACGGCTGCAGCCGGGTCGAACTCGGTGCCTGCCGAGATCGCGTTGAGAACGGACCGAATGTTGTTCGCGCATCCACGCACAACCCGCTCGAATGGCACCGGCTCGGTGGCCTGGTAGAGCGTGACCTCTCGCGTGATCGCTTGCGCAACGGCGGTCGCGAGTTCGTCGGTTCGCGCGCACAGCGCCTCCGCGACCTCGGCAACTTGCCGGCCCACCACTTCGCCATTCATGCGTGGAACGTTAGATTCCAACGACGTCGTCGCCATTGTCCTCAGACAACGAATACCGCTGCGGTCGTTGTAGGCCCGAGATGACCGGACTGACCGGGCTAGGCCCCATCCGACTGGAGCACAGCCGTCCCGTACCACTGGCACGCCAGCAGAGCGAGCTCGACGTCGAGACGGTCTTCGTCGATGGGCCTGCCCCGCCTGGCGACCGCCCGGCCGATTCGATACTTCACGGTGTTGAAGTGCAGGTCCAGCTCTTCGGCCGCCTGCTTGTAGCTCGACCCGCACCGAAGGAATATCCGCAGCGTCTCGCGCATCCGGGTGTCGTTCTCCGTGTCCATCGACAACTCACCGAGCACGTCGGACACCCAGACCTGGGCCGCGGCGAGGTCGCCGCCGAGCAGCGCGGCCGCCGCCAAACCGGGGTCCGATGCCGCGATCACAGTCGCCCCGTTGGCGCCGCCTGCGACCGCGACCGCCCTGGCCGCTTGCGCTTCGCGATACGACCGGCGGAATCCGTCGACGCCTGCTGCGACAGTGCCAATCGCCACGCTCGGCGGATCGGCGCGCTTGCCAGCGAACTGGCGGACCGACTCAACTGCATTGGCCGGCGCAGAACGGTACGGAAGCCAGCCCCATGCGGTGGTCTGGTCGGCGGCGGCAAACAAGGGGTTCGAGCCGACGTCGGTGGCCTGGCCAAGCTCACGAAGGAAGCGCTGCAGCCTGTCGAGTTCGTCACCGCTGGCGCCCTCGTCCGAATACCACATCACGACGGCGAGATGGTGCCACCGCAACGGATAGCGGATCGAATCACTCGTCGGGTCGACTTCGACTTTCGCCTTCCCGGCCACCACTTCGCGGACCTGGAGTGCGCGGATGCTGTTCTGGTTCTCCAACCATCGTTCGCGCTCTTCTTCGTAGACGGCCACGACCTGTTGCGAGATCCAGTCGATGTACTCGAAGAGCGTGGTAGTTATCGTTTCCAGTGCCGCAAGGCGTGTGACGGGCGAGATATCGGCCTCGCGCAGGGCCTGGAACACGAGGTCGTTCAACTGGCGCTGGCCCAGCCGATAGGCCCTGACGAGGGCGTTGACCGGCACGCCGTGTTGGGCCAGTCGGCGGGCGTACTCCAGCGCGGCCGTCGGCGCCTCGACTCGGTCCACCGCGATGTCGTGACGCAGCGCGTGCAGAAGTGTGTCAACGTTGCCTTCGACGCTGGCGCCCAGCAGTTCGATGGTCCGGGCATCGCCGCGCAATTCGGGAATCTCAGCCTCGAGAGCACCACGGATGAACGACGACAATTCCACGACGCGGTCGTTCATCTGCATGGCGAACTCGGCCACGAAACGGTTGACGTCGGTTTCGTTCACCACATCCGGCTTCGGCACCCTTTGACGGTAAATCGTCAGGTTGCCGCCGGTGGCCGATTTGACCCAGCCTGTTTGTCTCCTGAGAACAACTCCGGTCGCGATCTTCATTTGCCCGCGACGGTGCCCACAGCTCGCGGGATTTCTACGGTTATGGCCAATCACACAGCTACCTTTACTGAGGAGCATCCGCTATGAATCTGCCGGCATTGCCCGACCTGCGCGCAACCGAGAACCCGTCGGGTCCTGCGGTCGCAGACGACTACACAGACCTGAACAACTCCCAGTTCCTCGCCGCCGTGCAGCGCGCGGCGACTGCGCTGCGTGGTCAAGGCGTATCGGCGGGCGACGTCGTGGCGATCATGCTGCCCAACACGGCCAGTTTCGTGGTGTCGCTATTCGCGGCTTGGCGCATCGGCGCCGCCGTCACCCCGATCAACCCCTCCCTCACCCCGACCGAGGTGAGCTATCAGGTCGGCGACGCAGCCGCCAAGGTGCTGATCGCCGAGACCACTCCGGCTTTCGACGCCGGCGCGCCAGTTGTGACCACCGACGAGCTCGACAACGCGGTGTCGACGCCGGGGCTCGTCAGCCCGCCGCAGTACCCCGACACTGCACTGGCTCTGCTGATCTACACGAGCGGCACGACCGGCCGCCCGAAGGGCGTGATGCTCGACCACACGAACCTTAATGCCATGTGCGGTGCGGTGATCGACGGTTTCGAGATGACCGAAGACGACCATAGCCTGCTGATCCTGCCGCTGTTCCACGTCAACGGCATCGTGGTCGGCACACTCTCGCCGCTGTTGGCGGGTGGCCGGTCGACCATCGCAGGCCGGTTCAAGGCGGACACCTTCTTCGACCGGATCGAACAGAGCCGGGCGACGTATTTCTCGGCAGTGCCAACGATTTACACGATGCTGTGCGGATTGCCCGACAGCGTCAAGCCCGATACGTCCTCCGTGCGCTTCGCCGTGTGCGGTGCCGCGCCTGCCAGCGTGGAACTGCTCGAGGGGTTCGAGTCCCGTTACGGCATCCCGATCATCGAGGGTTACGGGCTGTCGGAGGGGTCGTGTGCGAGCACCGTCAACCCGCTGTCGGGTAAGCGCAAGGCGGGGACGGTCGGCCTCCCGCTGCCCGGCCAGACGATCCGGTTGGTCGACGCGTCGGGCAACCCGGTGCCCGATGGCGAGGCCGGAGAGGTCGTGATCATGGGCGCGAACGTCATGCGGGGCTACCTCAACCGGCCCGAGGAGACCGCGAAAACCATTGTCGACGG
>JAVRPX010000638.1:0-10507 GCA_032161985.1 Mycobacterium sp. | reverse complement strand
AGGTTGGCCGAACCGATCTGCTGGGCCAGTTCGGCTGCCCGCCAGGGCGCATCGATCTCGCCGTCGTACTTCTCAAGCAGGTACATGTCATCGAGGAACAGCGAGCCCGTCTGATGTACCAGCTCGGGCAGCGTGCCGAGGGCGGCGATCAGGCTGACGTAGTAGGGGTGGTTGTGGACGACCACCCGGGCGTCTGGCCGGACCCGGTGGATTTCGGTGTGGAGGTGGATGGCGGGTGTGACGTCCCAGCGCCCGCGGACCACCCGCGCGTCCTCGTCGACAACGCAGATGTCGGAGGCAGTGAGTTCCTGCCACCACAGGCCCCACGGGTTGACGTACATGTCGGACTGACCGTCGGGCTGCCAGGTGATGTGCCCGGCCATGTTCTCGGCGAACCCGATGTCGGCGAGGTGCCGGAAGGCGATCGCCATCTGTTGTTCGTCGGTGAGGTCGACTCCGATGGGCGGGACCTTGGACGGGGCCCACGCCTCGAGGCCGCCGCGTCGCACTTCGTCTGTGGTCATGACCGTTCCAGTGTCGATCGGATCTTGTCGCGAAGCAGGCCTTTGGCGATCTTGCCGCCCGACGACCGCGGCAGTTCGTCGAGGACTTCGAGTCGCTCGGGCAGCAGCTCCTTGGAGACGCCCTGCTGCAGAAGGTGTTCGACGAGGGCGGGCAGGTCGAGGACGGAGTCTTGCTTGAGCTCGACGAACACGCAGACCCGCTCACCGAAGACCGGGTCGGGCATCGCCACCGCCGCCGCCACGGCGACGGCGGGATGGGTCGCCACGGCGTCCTCGACCTGAACCGCGCTGATGTTCTTGCCCCCGCGGAGGATGAAGTCCGACGTCCGACCTGTCAGGGTGAGGTACCCGTCGGCGTCGAGTTCGCAGATGTCGCCCATCCTCATCCAGCCGTCCTTCGTGAACAGCTTGTCGTGGTCGGTGCCACCAAGGTATCCGAGACTGAGCGCAGGGCCGCGGCATACGGGTTGTCCGCGCCCCGACTCCGTGACGTCGCGATCCCCGTCGAACAGCCGTACCTGCATCTCCGGCACGATCCGGCCGGCCGTGCGAAGTCGGCGGAGCAACGGGTCCGCGAGGGTGGTCGCGCTCAACATCCCGGTCTCGTTGGAACCGTAGAACTGCAGGATCGTGACGCCGGTCAGCTCTTCGAATTGGGCTGCCTGGGTGTAGGGGAGCGGCTCGCCGCCGGTGAACACCACCCGGAGGCTGGTCAAGTCGTAGGCGCGCGAAGCCGGATTGGCCAGGATCATCGCCAGTTGCGTGCTGACGCAGCACAGCACCGTCGCCTGGTGGTCCGCGATGGCCGCGCAGGTTGCGACGGGGTCGAAGCGTTCGATTCTGACCGTCGTGGCACCCAGGTGAATCGGAGTGGTGTGCGAGGTCCAGATACCGAAGCCGAAGGGCGTGGGGATCACTGGGAGGAACACGTCCTCGCCTCTGAGTTCGCCGTTGGCGACGGCCTTCTGGTGGAAGTAGTGCCACCGGTTCTGGGTGTGGACAACGCATTTGGGCAGTCCGGTGGTACCCGACGTGGAGTTGATCAGGAAGACGTCGTCGGGACCAACGGGTGACAGGCCGTCCGCGCCGGCCGGTCGGGCAGTGGTGTCGACGCACAGGTCAGTAGAGCGGTCTCCCAGTGCGACGACGCGAAGCGCCGAGTCGGCGCCGGCGGCCGCCTGCTGAGCCGGCGCGAGCCGCTCGTCGTCGGTGACCACGAGCGTCGGCCGAGCGGTCCGCAGGATCGCCGACACCTCGCGCACACCGGCCCGGGCTCCGAGCCCAACCGCGACCGCACCGCAGCGTTCGATTGCGACCAGCAGAACGTGAATGGCCGAGGTGTCCTTATGCCAGACCGCCACCCCGTCACCAGGTGCAACTCCCAACGCGAGCAGTCGGTGGGCGAGGTTGGTGGCGGCGTGGTCGAACTCGGACCAGGTCAACATCCGGTCCGGCGAGTCGAGGGAGAAGTCGATGTAGGCCGGTTTGTCCGGTGTGGACGCGGCGTTCCGTACGACGCACTCGGACAGGGTGGTATCCGTCCACCAGCCGGCAGCTCGGTACTGCGCTGCCTCTGTGCTCGTGACGGCGGCTCCTTCGACGCCCATCACAAGATCATATGAACGATGGCCCGATGCTCAATCCCCGGAGCGTTCAACACGGGACTCGAAGTCGCTATCGAACGGGCAGTCGCCGGTGATCGTGTAATGGCCGCGTCCGCTCAGGAGAGTGATTGGATCCTGCGGTGGTTGCGGCAGCGGGTACTGCGCAGAGAAATTTCGATCGGCGCGACCACCATTCGTGCACGCCGCGTTGGAGGACGTCGTCGTCAAGTCCCATTGGGCCCCGGCGAACACCAAGACCTTGGCGTGGTCTGGATTCACCCAGGAGCTCAGGCAGCGATCACCGGTGCGAAGGCAATATGTCTGGATAGTGAAGGTCACCTCGGTGTTGCGGCCGCCGTCGGCATAGGTGTCCGTTTCCTTGTAACTGCCATGTAGCGCTTGGGCCGGCGACACTACCCGGGCCGGTTGGGCGGCGGGGTCGGTGACCGAAACGCCGTCTTGGACATCTCCGGTACGGGTGAACGTCACCTGCTGGTTGCGTCCGCAGCCGGTCGTCGCCCTAGCGATGAACTCGCCCTGTAGGCCCCCGCCGGGCTCAGCCTGAAGGGACATCGTCTCCCAGTACTCGGCAGGGGCGTTCTGGCATGTCCCCGCCGACGCGCTGACCGCGGTCCATCGGCCGTCGATTTCGTCGAGCACCATTGTCGCCGTGGCGGACTGAGTTCCGTCGACCTTCGTCGCCGTCGCCACGCAGCCGGTGGCCGGGCACGCCGACTTGATCACCCAGGTTTCGCGTCCGCTTGGTGCGTTGTCATAGGGCTGACCGTTAGGCCTTGTCGCAGAGGCGAACTCAACGGCGTACGTGCCGTCGAGAGGCCCGCTCAGCCCCGGGGGTGAGGGTTCATTGCCCCGCACGGCGACGAGGATGCCACTGACGGCGGCGACTATGACGACGGCCGCGATCGGGATAACGATGCTCTTGCGTTGCCACCACGGCCGCGGCGGCGCCCCGGCAGCGGGTGACTCGTCCCGCGTGTTGTTCGCCGTGGGCGGGGGGGCGGGAGCGACCTCGGCCGAACGGGCTCGTGTTTGCGCCCAAGCTTTCTCGACATGATCGGGCGTGCCGGCTCGGGTGGATGCCTCGGCGTCCATGACATGTTCGGGGGCCCCCGCCTGTGTGGATGCCCACGCCTCGCCGACCGGTTCTGGCGTCCGAGCTTGTGTGGGCGCCCCAGCTGCCTCGACGGTTTCGGGTGTGTGCGCGGGCTCAGTGGGTGCTGAGGGTGCTGCCCACGGGGCCGTGCGCACAGAAGCGGGCGGCGACGGCGGCCGGGGGATGGGCGCTGTGACTGCTGTCCGCGCCGCGCGGGCAAGCTCCACGGTTGTTCCGTACCGCTCGTCGGGATCTTTCGCCATTCCCCTGGCGATCACCGTGTCTAGTTGCGGTGACACTCCGGGCCGGGTGATCGAGGGCCGCGGCGGCGGGGTGGTGAGGTGGCCGGCAATCTGCTGCTCGACGCTGTCGCCGGGGAACGGCCGACTGGAGGTGAGGCACTCGTACAGCACGCAGGCGAGCGCGTAAATGTCTGAGCGAGTATCGGTTTGGCCGGTGGAGAAACGCTCAGGCGCCATGTACGGCCAGGTGCCGACGACGTTTCCGGTAGCCGTCAATCCGGTCTCACCGGCTCCGCGGGCGATCCCGAAGTCGATGAGGTAAGCGAAATCGTCTTCTGCGAGAAGGATGTTGGAGGGCTTGACGTCGCGATGGACCAACCCGACCCGATGCGCTGCGTTGAGCGCGGAGGAGATCTGCTCGATGATCTTGACCGCCCGCACGGGATCCAGCGGTCCACGGGTCAAGATGTGCTCGAGATCCTGACCGTCGATCAGGCGCATGTCCACGTACAGTCGTCCGTCGATCTCACCGAAGTTGTGGATCGGCACGACATGCGGATCATTTAGCCCGGCCGCGGCGTAGGCCTCACGGCGAAAGCGCTGCTCGAACACCGGATCTGCGGCAAGCTGTGGCGGCAACACCTTCACCGCCACGACCCGTTGGGTGGCTGTGTCAAACGCTCTCCAGACCTCGCCCATACCGCCGCGGCCCAAGAGTTCGATCAATTCGTACCGGCCGAACGACGTCCCCTTCACAACGCCTCCCCTCGACAACAGCAAACCAGCAGATTCACAGCAATACGATAGGCGGCGGAATCGCTGCGCGTTTGCCATTGCAAGCGTCCGTTGACTTGTTGCCCGTACGAAGCAAGCGCGCATCGCAAATCAGATGGATGGGTCGCGGTGTTGGCGATGGAGTATTTGAAAGCGCAACGGCAAAGACGCGTGGCCCCGGCATGGTCAGCGGGCGGCGCCACAGCAAGCAGCGTAAGAATTTGCTGAATCTGCAGATTCTGAGAATTACCTGGGTACACGCTGGAATAATTCATCGATCCGGCGTCGAACCGAAACGCCAGGTGAAACGAGGGTTCTCATGGCCGCAATCCGCCGATCGCGACTGGGCCTGCTGGCCGTGATTGTGGCCAGCGCTGTGGTTACCGCACTTTTCGCGTTGCCCGCACCAGAAGCCCAGGCCTTCTATATCCAAAACCACGAGCGCATCACGCGTGATGCACTAGCGCCTGTTGGGGTCGACCCCACCGCGATGGACCAGATACTTGTCGGGCCGCCGCCTGGGGCCGGAGCCGTCGGAAGCGACACATTCTTCTCCGACGAGTTTCGGCATATCGACGACGCAAAGAATCCGGCTGACATCTGTGCTCTCACTGAGCAGGCCTGGAACTTCTTCACACCAATCGTGTTGACGGGGGCGCAGCCCGTCGGCCCCAACGGTAGCGATCTCGTCGACGGGGCATCGGCCCGCGCTGCGTTCGGCGGCCTGGCTCACGCACTACAGGATTTCTACTCCCACTCCAATTGGGTCGAGGACAACATCGCCGTGGGCCAACTGGACAGGCTGGCGCCTCCGCTTATGCCCAGATGCGACCCAGCCACCCTCCCGCCGGGACTCCACACCGGTTACTTTTCGATGGACTTCTCGTCGGACTACCCGTTCGGCGGCTGCCCACCTGGTGGTCCACCGCCCGGTTTCGCGGAATGCCACTCGACTTTGAGCAAGGACGCTTTTGACACCCCGCGAGGGATCATGCCGGTTCCGGGAGCGAACATGAATAATTTCGACCTTGCATCTCGCCTGGCCACCAGGGCGACCGTGGACCTGTACTGGCAGGTGCGCGGCCTGGTCGTCGATAAATACGGCGAATGCGCGGCAGCGAACCTGTTCCAAGCCGACCGCCACGACCCTTGCTGGTAGGGGATCTATCCGGGTAGACCCTGCTCTTCGGAGGGAAGCGGGGCGGGGCCTTTGATGGCCGGCGTCGCCTCGGTAACGGAAAGTGTTGTCGGCACATCGGATTCAGTGACGGTTACCCCGGTGGACATGTCGGAGTGCGCGTCGGTGCCGAGGCTGCCGTGATCCTGATTTATGCTCACGGCGACTGCGCCGACCGTGACAACAGCGCTCGCTCCGATCGCAGCGATCAGCCGGATCTGCTTGTCGTTCACTCTATTTCCCTTTCCCTATGACTGAATCCGTCGGACTGGAACAGCGGCCGCGTCTGATCGAAGTAATTCCAGCTTGGAGTAAGCCGCCGAAGCCGTCGATGTGATTCGTGACAGCGTTCGGCAGCGAGGGTTGTTCAGGCGACACCGTCTCCGCGCCGCGACCCCGACACGTAACGGACGTCCTTCGAACGGGTAGGTGCTCGGCGGGAGATGGGAGGCGGATAATAAGCGTGAAGAGTCCAGCAGAAGGAACGTGAAATGCCACCAACGCGTCGCGCAAAACCAAAGGACAGTCCCTGGTTGTCCCCGTCTCAGAAGCGCGCATGGCTGGCCTATATGCGCGTGCAGTTGCGCATGAACTATGAGATCAATCGTCAGTTGCAGCTGGATAGTGGTCTCTCGCTTGCGGACTATCACGTGCTAAACGCGTTGAGCAATGCGCCGGACCACAAGCTCCAGATCACCGATCTGGCCGCATTGATCGGGTGGGAACGTAGCCGGCTTTCTCACCAAGTGCGGCGACTGTGCGAACGTGGCCTGACCAAACGCGTCCAGTCCGAAGACGACGGCAGGGCGACTGATGCGGTCTTGACCAAGAAAGGATTGAGCGCCATAGTCGCGGCCGCGCCGGGCCACGTCGCGCTGGTCAAAAAGTTGTTCTTTGAGCCGTTGCCCGACGAGCTTGTTTCTCCTTTCACGGCGGCGCTGGAACACATCCAGGCGAGTCTCAACCTCAATGCTTCCCTGCCACCCGTACCCCTCTAAGGCAGTTAGCTCACGGGGCCAGAACCAAAGCGCCAACCAGGATCATCGCGGCGCCCGCGAACTTTCCACTCACGTCACCGAATGGGATCGTCTTCTCCAGCAGGACGAAGATGGCGATCGCCGCGATCCAGAGCAGGTTCATCACGCCCCCGACGAACAGCAATCCCATCAGGATCCAGCAGCAGCCCACGCAGTAGGCGCCGAGCCTCAGTCCCATGCGGAAGGCGCCGAGGTTGCCGGCGCGCCAGTAGCGGGAGAGGAAGTGGGCTGGGGCCCGGCAGTTCCTGAGGCAGGCATTCTTCAATGGGGTGAGCTGGTAGACGCCGGCCGCGATCAGCAGCGCGGCTCCGAACTGGGGGCTTCTGGACACCATCATCGGGGAGAGCAGCGCCGCCTGGTCAAGAGCATGCTGGGCGATGGTGGCCAAGAGGCTGAAGATCGTCCACATCGTGACGTAACCGGTGACGAACACGAACGTCGAGGGAAGCGGGTTGTGCTGGGCGGCCGCTTTCCGGGCGACTGCGGCGTAGAGCAGGGTCATTGGTGCGGCGGTGGGCACCATCATGGCGATCATCATCACGGCCCACATCGCCAGCCTCAGGCCGAATTCGGTTGTCGTCCAAGGCTGCACCCCGGTCATGGCGTCCATCATCGGCGCCATCGAATGGACCGTCATGCCCTCTGGTCCGCTCGCCATGCGGCGCGCTGTCAACGCGACGTAAAACCAAGCTGTGACTGTGATGCCGCCCAGACCGGCCGATACGGCCAGGCGGTCTCGATGGCGCCAGGCCCACGACGCGGTCAGCGGATGAGTCCATTCTGGTTCATCTGCAGAACGTTGAACTGGCCGTAGCTGTCCTTGAAGTCAAGCTCGATACCCGCCCTGGCGGTGGTGTTGCCGTTGCCCATCTCGGCATAGATGTAGTGCGGCCCATCCGGCATGTTGATGCGTGTCCTGGCCGGTTCGCCGGTGTAGGGATTGATGATCGGCGCCCCACGTGACTCGACGAGACCTTCGATCGTGAGGCTGGCCATGCGTTGATCGACGTCGATCGATAGTTCGATGGGTGCGTACAGCGTGTCCAGGACGGTCGACATCGTGCTGTTGTACACGAAGTAGTGCGTCGCTCCGGGAGCGGTCGACTCGCCATGAAGGATCTTCCGCAGTGCTTCCCGCTGATGCGGATCCGCTCGCTCGTCGATGATGACCTGCTGCGTGCCGCCGCCCTCTGCTACCTCACCAGGCCAGGACATGAGCACCGCCCAGTCCAGGCCGTCGAGAGTCGTATCGTTGAAGTATCCCTGCTCGACGTGGCCGCACATCACCGTCTCGCAGTACCCGTGGGTTGACTTCGCACCGAACTGGCACGGGCAGCCCCAGGCGCAGTTGCAATTCGTGAACTCGGCACCGCGAAGCAGCCATCGATCAACCACCGGATGCTCCCGCCAGGACCTTCATTCGCGCGGCTTAGCCTCACCGGTGGGCGTGAGCGCGACGACTGGGATGGTCCGCGACGTCATGCGCTCGTACTCAGCGAATCCCGGATACCGCTCGGCCTGTATCGCGTACTTGTCGTCCCGTTCGGCGCCCTGCAGCTCGGTGGCATGCACATCGACGATGTCGTCGCCGACTTCGATGCGAACGTCGGGATTGGCCTTCAGATTCCAGTACCAGGCGGGGTTATCGTCGGCACCGGCGTTCGAGGCGAACACAAGATACCGTTCGCCGTCGGCGAGGTACATCATGATGTTGGTCCGCGGCTTTCCGCTACGTGCACCGACGGTGTGCAAGAGCACGATCGGCGCACCCTCGAACGGCCCGCTGACGCGACCGTGGTTGGCGCGGAACTCGGCGATATTGCGCTCGTTGAAGTCGTTGCCATCGCTCATTGTGGTCTCCTCACATCGACGAGCATCTCCAACCGGGCCTGCGCGCATCACCGCAGCCGCGATCCTCGCTCACGGTCGTAGCACCAACTTGCCGCGGGTGTGGCGCTTTTCGAGCTCCTGGTACGCGTCCCGCACATCATCGAGGGCGAAGACGCCGGCGATCGGCACTTCCAGCTCACCCCGTGCGACGAGGTCGGCCAATTCGGCAACCACCGATGCGGTCGCCGCATCCGCACCGCCTGCCGACTGGACCCCGAACCGCTCCACGGCTTCGAAATCGGAGATGGTGTCGACCCTGTCGCGCGGAATTCCGAGGTCCTCGACCGCCATGGCGACATATCCACCACCGAAGAAATCCAACAGGGCGTCGATGCGTCCGGACGGTGTAGCGGCGCGCAGCCGGGCAGGCAGGTCGTCACCATAGTTCACAGGAACCGCGCCATGGTCGGCGAGCCAGGCGTCGTTGGACGGCCCGGCGATGCCGAGGACCGTGGCCCCGGTGCGTCGGGCGAGCTGAACCGCGATCGAGCCGACGCCGCCTGCCGCGCCCGCGATCGCTACCGTCTCTCCAGGCTCGAGGCGCACCGCCCGCACCGCGGCGTAGGCAGTGGCCCCTGCAACAAACAATGAGCCGGCCACCTCCCACGGCACCGCCGCCGGCTTTGGCGTCAACTGGTCTGCCGGCACCGTCACGTATTCGGCATGGCTGGACCGTAGGTTAGAGAATCCGATGACCTCATCGCCCACAGCGAAACCGCTGACGCCGGAACCGAGTTCGGCCACCACTCCCGCCAGGTCACTGCCCTGACCTGACGGAAACGTCGCAGGAAACATATCGCGCACGGCACCCGCTCGAATCGCAGCCTCACTGATATTGATGCCGGCCGCCCTGACCTCGACCAGAACCTCACCGGCTCCCGGAACAGGGCGAGGCACGTCGCGCACTTCGAGGACATCGACACCGCCGTACGAATCGAACTGCACTGCTCTAGTCATGAGCGCTACAATAGTAGCTTTACGTGATGTGTCAACCAGATTGATGGTCCGCAACGCTCGGCTCGACACAACGCAGCGGGGATAGTGACTCGTTCTAGAAGAAGGCGAAAATACTGTGACATCAGGGGATTTCCAGCGCGCTAGACATACGGACGTTTCACCCCAAGAGATCGCCGACAGGCTGGCGATTAGAGAATTGGTCGACGCCTACGCGTACTGTGCGGATCGGCGTGATGCTGCCGGCCAAATGGCGCTGTTCACCGAGGCTGCGGACTTTCTGGTGTACATGGACAGCAGCAATCCGACGCCTACGCAGCACCTTCACGAACGTGCCGCGCTTGCTCCGGTGTTCGACGAGCTCAACACGTACGTGGCCACCATGCACTTCAATGGCCAAAGCACCACGACACTCGATGGCGAACGCGCCTCCGGAGTGGCCTACTGCATGGCCCACCACGTCAAGGTCGACGGTCCGGAGCGCAGCCTGATGACCGCCGCGATCCGCTACCTGGACTCGTTCGTCAAACACGACGGCACGTGGTACTTCAGCGAACGCAAGCTGACGGTCGATTGGACTGAGACCCGTCGACTCGGCTCCGTGCAATAGACCAACGGCCGGGAGTGGTCCTGGGACTCACTTCCGGCCGTTGGTCGGTCACCACCGGTTTGTGGTGATGTGTCATTCAGTTGCCGAGCGGCGCCTCAGGGTCGGGCGCAGGTGCGGCGGCCGGCTGATCGGCCGGCTGGCTGGCGCCGACTTCACCTGCCGTCTGCTCCACCGCCGCTGTTGGGGCAGGAACGTTCAACTGGCGGGCGACGAAATCAGCGGCTTGGTCGGCCATTCCGTTGTCCTTGTAGGAGCTGTGTGCGGAGCGGTCAAGGCCACCAGGGAAGCAGACCGGGTCGCCAGTTGCGCACAGCTGAAGGGTCTTCGGCGCGTAGGCCTGGCCGATGGTGATGGGTGGTGCACTGCGGGCGACCAGGTTCAGAAACCAGGAATCGGGCGTTCCGAACAGGACCACTGCGGCGACGTGCGAGGCGACCGAAGCAGGCATCGGGCCGGTGATGCCGGCTGGCAGATCGAATCCGGCGGGAACGCTATCGGTGGTGGTGTAGCCGGCTAGCGCGGCACCTTGTGAGTACCCGCCGAGCACGATCTTGGTGGTCGGGCAGCTCGCCGCGATCGCC
>JAVRPX010000637.1:0-4351 GCA_032161985.1 Mycobacterium sp. | reverse complement strand
AGACGGTTTGCGAGAATCGCCTCAGTAGTCAGGCGGGCTACGTCCTCGACGTTGAGCACGGAATCGTCCTCCGGCGCGGACGCCAGCTGCTGGACGTTCTGCGCCTCCGAGCGGGCTGGGCCGTAATCTTCGCTCCTGACGCGCTCGGTGTTGGCCAACAGGTTGGTCTCCACGATCATCGGGCAGAGCACAGTCACGCCGATGCCGTTCGGTCTGACCTCCCGGGCCAGGGTCTCGGCGAGTGCGACGACGCCGTATTTGGCGACGCAGTAGGGCCCGAGTCCGACGTTGGGGATCAGTCCGGCGAACGACGACGTGAAAACGATGTGGCTCTCCCCGCCCTGGGCGATCAATCGCGGCAGGAACGCCTCGACGCCGTGGATCGGCCCCCACAGGTCGACGTCGATCACGAACCGCCAGTCGTCGTGGCTGGTCTGCACGATCGGACCGGCGTAGGCGATGCCTGCGTTGTTGAACACGACGTGTACTTCACCGAATACCCGAAACGCCTCATCGGCCAGGTGTTCGACGTCCTCGAGCTTGCGCACATCGCACATGACCCCGTGGGCGTCGACTCCGTCCGCACGCAGGGTCGCGACCGCGTCGTCCAGCGCGGACTGGTCGATGTCACCGAGCATCACCCTCGCGCCCCGGCTGGCGAACTCTCGCGCCGTGGCGAAACCGATGCCGTTGGCCCCACCTGTGATGACTGTCGCGCGCCCTTCGAAATTCTCCACGGCGCGAAGACTATGCCTAGGAGCGGTCGTAGGGCTGGTCTGGGGCAGGCTCGCCCAACTTGGCGCGGATCGCACCCCATGGATCGGCATATTTACCCGGCGCGTTCCAGTAGGCCGACCGGCGTTTCATGACCTCACGCACGACCGGCGCGAGCAGGCGGCCCCAGTACCGCGTGAACCAGAACTTCGCTGACAACTCGGCCATCATGTCGGGCCACGAATAGTGCTGGAACTTCAGCGCCTCCTGTGCCCGGGTGGTGTCCATCCAGTCGGTGACGAACCAGTCGGTGTCGCTGTCGGGGTCGCCGGGGCGTCCGGGAGGGATCGCACCCGGTATTCCCAGCGCCGAGACGAGAGCCGGCGCGACGTCGCCGTAGCAGTGTCGGTGTGAGTCGTCGCCCGCGATCAGCAGGATCTCGCCTGCGACGTCGGCCGTGGTCGCAGCAGCACATGCCGACGCGACATCGCGGAGGTCGACGGTATGCACCCGATTGTCGCTGGGCAGTGCGCTCTCGAAGAGCATGGCGTCGCTGCTCACCGGCAGCGCCGACAATTCGGTGCTGAGCACACCGCCGAATCGCAGAACCACCCACTCCAATGTCGACGACCGCACAATCGCCTCTGCCTCTGCCTTGGTGCCGCTGTAGATGTCGCACGGCCGCATCGGGTCGTCCGCTGTCAGCGGCTCAGGAGTGCGGTGCGGATTGCGGGGGCCGAAAACCGCGTTGCTCGACGCATGGACGAAGCGTGGTGGAATCGATTGCTTCTCGGCGGCATGAACCAATGTCGCCGTCGCATCCACGTTGACCCGTCGCGCCACTTTCGCCAGGCGGTAAATCGCAGGCGCGACGATCGCGGCCAGGTGGATGATCGCGGCCGGCTCGACCTCGGAGACGAGGCGTTGCACTTGGTCCGGATCGGTGAGGTCGGCCCAGCGAACCTCGACTCCCTGTGGCAGCGCCTTTGCCTTCTTGACGTTGGCAGGTGTTTCGAGGTCGGCTATGACGACGCGGCGGCCGTCAGCCGCCAGCTGTCGCACCGTCGCCGACCCGACAAGGCCGAACCCACCTGTAACCAGCACCGTGTCAGCCATATGGCCCCTTACCTGCGGATATGACATTCTCTTTTTTTGAGAGTACCATACTCTGATTCCGGGGGAATCGAGCGGGGAACAGGCTAGATATGGGCAACGACGGGGCGGACAAGCCAGAAACCGCCAAATGGGATCCCGGGTTCACCCGGCAGATCGCGAAGTTGGTAGGGCCGGCCATCAAGCGGTACTTCCGCGCCGAGGTGCGCGACCTGGACGCCATGCCTGGCGCCGGCGGGGCGCTGGTGGTGTCGAATCATTCGGGTGGCATGTTCACCCCCGATGTACTGATCTTCGCCCCGGCGTTCTACGAGAAGTTCGGCTTCGACCGGCCGGTCTACACGCTCGCGCACTACGGCGTCTTCATCGCCAATATCGGTGATTGGCTGCGGCGTGCCGGAGTCATCGAGGCCAGCCGCGAAAACGCCGCCAAGGCACTGCGATCGGGCGCCGTGGTGCTGGTGTTCCCGGGCGGTGACTACGACTCCTATCGACCGACGTTCACCGAAAACGTCATCGACTTCGCCGGACGCACCGGCTACGTCAGGACCGCCCTGGAAACCGGTGTTCCGATCGTGCCGATGGTGTCGATCGGCGGCCAGGAAACCCAATTGTTCCTTGCCCGTGGGGATTCGCTGGCCAGGCGACTGGGCCTCAAGCGGGCCCGCGTGGAGATCCTGCCGATCAGCATCGGGTTCCCGTTCGGACTGTCCGCGATCTTGCCGCCGAATCTTCCGCTACCCGCCAAGATCGTCACGCGTGTTCTCGAGCCCATCGACGTCGCTGCAGAGTTCGGAGAGGACCCAGACGTCGACGACGTCGATCTGCACGTCCGCGCGGTCATGCAGAAGGCCCTCGATGAGCTGGCGCGCGAACGCCGATTCCCGATACTGGGCTAACCGGCTGCGGTCGCGGGCGCCATCGCGGTGCCGACGGCGGTCAGCTCGGCCAGGCCGCACGCGCGCCGGATCTCGCCGAACGCATGGACCATTGCATCCGTCGCCTCGTGCGGGTCTTTGAAGGTCTGATCGTCGGACAGCACCGCTATGTCCAGCTGGTCGACGTAGCTCCAGACGGTCATGTTGACGGCGCTGCCCGCGGAAAGCACTCCGACGGAATAGATCTCGCTCACCGGCGCGCCGCCGACGTGGCCGCGCTCCCGGGGACCCGGCACATTGGAGACCGCGACGTTCATGAACCTGTTGTGGTCGGCACGTTTGGACTGTCGGCGGAACATCGCCGGTGCCAGCGGCGGCGGCAGGTACTCCATCAGTCGGCCCTGTAGTCGGGGACCGAGCAGATCGTTGCCTTCCTTGGCGCGCTTGGTGGACAACGCCGTCAGCTCCACTCGCTGTAGCGGGTCGCCGATGTGCACCGGAAGCGAGATGGTGATGCCGCTGATCTCGTTGCCTGTGATTCGCTCCGCTGACATGTCGGTGCTGACCGGAACCGTCGCGAGTATCGGTCGATTAGCACGACCGTCGTAGTGCAGCAATAACTCCCGCAGCCCGCCCGCCGCCATCGCCAGCACGATGTCGTTGAACGTGACGCCGAGATGTTTGGCGGTCTCCTTGACCTCGGCCAAGGACAGTGTGGCCGTCGCGAATGTCCGGACCGGCGAGACCACATGATTGAGAAAAGTCGGCGGCGCCCGAAACATCCTGGCCATGTCGGGGTGGTCGGGCCGCTCCTTGTTGCGCTTGCGAACTCGTGCAAACCCGCGCGCAGCGTCCGAGATCAGCCGTGGCAGCGCGGCCATGTTCTGAAAGTGGTCGAGTTGCGCTTCCCAGAGCAGCTGGCGTTTTGAAGGCGGGTCACACATCACGTAATCGTCGCGCTCGTCCTGCGCTGAGCCGGCCAGATCCATCAGCCGCGCCAGCAGGTTCGCCGAGGCGACTCCGTCGGCCAGTGTGTGGTGCACCTTGCCGATCAGGGCAAAGCGGTGGTCGGCCATGCCCTCGGCAAAGTGAAACTCCCACAGCGGACGGCTGCGGTCCAGTGGGGTGCTGGCGATCTTGCCGATCACCTCATCAAGCTCCCGTCGGCCGCCGGGGCTCGGCACTCGCACGCGGCGCAGGTGATACTCGAGGTCGACCGGGCAGTTCTCCATCCACATCGGATGGTGAAGCTTCCACGGGATGTCGACGAGCCGATACCGCAGCGGGTCGAGCAGGTGCAGCCGGCGCTGGATGGTCCGGCGGAACACGTCGAACGTGAACTCGCCATCGTGAGAGGCGCTGTAGTCGGCGGCATGAATGATCGCCACTTTCAGCGTGTGGGTGTGCAGGTTCGGCGTCTCGCTGTACAGCAGCATGGCGTCCATGCCGTTGAGTCGCTTCACGCCCCACCCCATTCGCGGCCGACGGCTCTATCGAAGCACTGAGCACGAGGCGATCGGGCGCTTTCGGCGAATGGGGTAGGGGTCGAGATCTGCTACTTCAGGCAGCTGCCGCCGTCGATCGGCAGCGTCACGCCGGTGACGTAGCGCGACTCGTCCGACGCCAGGAACAGCACGGCGTTGGCG
>JAVRPX010000636.1:0-5258 GCA_032161985.1 Mycobacterium sp. | reverse complement strand
CTCCGACACAGCTCGCCGCCCGCGCCGCATACCTGCTGCGCGGCAACGACCTGGGCGTGATGACCTCCGCCGCGCCGTTGCTGTACCCGCACATGTGGAGCTGGGACGCGGCCTTCGTGGCGATCGGCCTTGCCCCGCTGAGTGTCGAGCGGGCCGTCGTCGAGCTGGACACCCTGCTTTCGGCTCAGTGGACCAACGGCATGATCCCGCACATCGTCTTCGCCAACGGCGTCGACGGGTACTTTCCAGGGCCTGCACGATGGGCGACGTCGGCGCTGGCCGCCCACGCGCCGCGCACGCGGCACACGTCGGGCATCACCCAGCCGCCCGTGCACGCGATCGCGGTGCAGCGCATCCTCGACCACGCCCGTACCCGCGGCCGGTCCACCCGCGCTGTCGCCGAGGCGTTCCTCGACCGCAGGTGGGCCGACCTGGTCCGGTGGCACCGATGGCTTGCCGAAGCGCGCGATCAGCACGAGCACGGCCGCGTCACGCTGTACCACGGCTGGGAATCCGGCATGGACAACTCGCCGCGCTGGGATAGCACCTACGCCAACGTGATTCCGGGCAACGTGCCGGAGTATGAGCGCGAGGACAACGCCATCGTCACCGACGCCAGCCAGCGGCCGAGCGACATCGAATACGACCGGTATCTGTGGTTGCTGGAGGAGATGAAGCTCGCCCGCTACGACGACGAGGTGTTGCCGAAGGTGATGAGCTTCGTCGTCGAGGACGTGTTCGTCTCGGCCATCCTCTCGGTTGCATGCGATGTGCTGGCCGAGATCGGCGAGGACTACAAACGCCCCCATGCTGACGTCAAGGACCTGTACGCGTGGGCGGAACGGTTCCGCGCAGGTGTTGTCCGGACCACCGACGAACGCACCGGCGCCGCAAGGGATTTCGACGTTCGTGCCGAGCGTTGGATAGCGACCGAGACCGTCGCGCAGTTCGCTCCGCTGCTGTGCGGCGGACTGCCGCACGACAAGGAACGTGCGCTGCTGCGGCTGCTGGAGGGCCCGCGGTTCTGCGGACATCCGGATCTCAAGTATGCGCTGATCCCGTCGACGTCGCCGGTGTCGCGGGACTTCCGCTCACGCGAGTACTGGCGCGGACCGGTGTGGCCGGTGATGACGTGGCTGTTTTCCTGGGCGTTCGCGCGCCGCGGCTGGGCCGAACGCGCGCTGATGCTCAAGCGTGAAGGGCTCAGACAGGCCAGCGACGGGACGTTCGCGGAGTACTACGAACCGTTCACCGGGGAGCCGCTCGGCAGCATGCAGCAGTCGTGGACCGCCGCCGCGGTTCTCGATTGGCTCGGTTGAGCCTGCCTATTCGGCCAGTCGCTCCAGCGGGCCCAGCGCCTTGGTCAGCGTCTCCAGGTCCTCGGGGCTCAGCTTCGCCAGCAGCGTGGCCAGCTGCGCCCGGCGCGCGGCAAGCGATTCGCGGTGCTGAGACAAGCCCTTTGGCGTGATGTCGACGAGTACGGCCCGCAGATCCGACGGGTCGCGGGAGCGCTTCACCAGGCCCAGTTTCTCCAGCCGGCGGATTGCCACAGTGGTGGTGGGTGTGCGGACGCGCTCATGGGCGGCCAGCTCCGTCATCCGGATGGGGCCCAGGTCGAGCAGTGTCAGAAGAATCGACAATTGGGCGAGCGTGAGGTCGCCCGCCACCGTCCGGTTGGTATCACCGCGGCGCAGCACAGAAAAGACTTTGGAGAGCACACGCTGCAGTTCTCCGGCAAGCTCGCCGACCTGCGGTTCGGTCTCCACCATAATTCGCCAGTCTAACCTGTCGGAGGCTGCCACATACGAATGCGCGTCAATAACCTCACAAAACTTGCGATAGGAACCGACGCAGCCGATCCGTCTCGGCCGCATCGAAAATTTGCTCCGGTGGGCCCGACTCGACCACCTGACCGTGATCCATGAATACCACCGCATCCGACGTCGAGCGGGCGAACCCCATCTCGTGGGTGACGACCACCATCGTCATACCGTTCGAGCCAAGTTCGGCGATGAGCGCCAAGATGCCTTTGACCAACTCAGGATCCAGTGCCGAGGTCGCCTCGTCGAAGAACATCACTTGCGGCGACATCGCCAGCGCCCTGGCGATCGCCACGCGTTGTTGTTGGCCGCCCGACAGCGTGCCCGGCCGCACATCGGCCTTCTGCCGCAGCCCCACCCGGTCCAACTGCTCCAGCCCCAATTCGCGCGCCCCCTCGGCCCCGAGCCGCTTGAGCTTGCGCGGCGCCAGCGTCACGTTGTCCAGCACGCTGCGGTGCGGGAACAGGTTGAAGTGCTGGAACACCATGCCGATGCGCTGCCGCAGATGATCGGGGTTGTCGCCCAGCACGGACCGCCCGTCGAGCAAGATGTCGCCTTTGTCGGGTTCGTACAGCCGGTTCAACGTCCGCAGCAGCGTCGATTTGCCGGACCCTGACGGCCCGATCACCGCAGCGGTAGTGCCCGCGGGCACGTCGATGTCGACACCACGCAACACGGCGTTCGGGCCGAATGCCAGGTGAATGCCGGTGGCGCTCAACGACACTGGTTCGGCGGCCGAGCCCATCAGATCATCTCCTGGGATGTGGATAGCTCAAGCGGGTCTTCCTCCCCGGGTTTTCGGCCGCGCCGCAGCCGGGTATCGATGAAGTTGACCAGATGCGTCAGCGGCACCGTCAACAAGAGATAGAAGAGGCCCGCAGCCACCAGCGGTGACAGGTTGCCGGTCTGCGCGTTGAGGTCGCGGCCGACTTGGAACAATTCCCGCTGATTGGCCACCAGGCCAAGGAAGTACACCAGCGAGGACGCCTTCAACAGCGAGATGAATTGGTTCATCAATGCGGGCAGTACCCGCCGCACGCCCTGCGGCACCACTACCAGCCGCATCGACGACGGGTAACTGAAGCCAAGGGCGCGCGATGCCTCCAACTGCCCGGGCTCGACGCTCTGGATGCCCGACCGGAAGATCTCGCCGATATAGGCGGCCGCCATCAGTCCGAGGGCGGCGATGCCGAGCGGATACGGGTTGTTACCGGTCAAGCCGCCGACTATCGGCCCGACGCCCAGCCCGATCAGCAGGATGATCACCACTTCGGGCAGCCCGCGGAAGATGTCGGTGTACACCCGCGCAGGCCACCGCAGCCAACGGGACCGGGAGGTGCCAGCGACGGCCAGCGCCATGCCAAGCACCAGTCCGATGACGCTGGCGCTGACGGTCAGGATCAGCGTGTTCGGCAGTCCGGTCTTGAGCAGGTCTGGGATGGCCTGCTTGTACAGATCCCAGTTCAGGAATGAGTCCCTGAGTTGCGACAGCGTGGACTTCGGCGCGCCCGCGGCCGTCGCCGGTTTCTGGTTTTCGGCAGCGATCGCCGCGAAGTCGGGCAGCTGCGGCGCGGGCACCGCCTTCGACCCCGGCTTCCATCCGGGCGGCAATGCGCGCGGCACCCAATCGGAGTACAGCCGCGCCCAGGTGCCGTCCGCGATGATCGCATCCAACCCGGAGTTCAAAGCGTCGATGAGTGGCTGATTCTCCTTGGCGACCGCCCACGCCACGAAATTGTCCAAGCTGAAGGTGTTTTCGATGATCTGCGCGGGATCGCCCGGCTGCACCGTGCCCTGTGCCTGCTGTGACGGCGCCACCCACGCGTCGATCTGGCGCGTCTTGAGGCTGGCGTAGACGGTGTTGTAGTCGGGGAACTTCACCGGCTCCAGGTGCAGAGTGTCGACGACGTACGCCTCCTGCACGGTGCCCTGCACGACGCCGATGCGCTGGCCGGCGGCCAGCTTTTCGAAGCCGGTGATGGCGGATCCGGACGGCACCACCAGCGAGAAATAGCCGAAGTCGTACCCGTTGGTGAACCCGACGGTCCGACGGCGCGCGTCGGTGGTGGTGATCGACGACGACCCCACGTCGAAGCGCCGCGACGCCACTTGGGCGAGCAGCCCGGAGAACTCGGTGCCGACGAAGTTGATCTTGAGCCCCAGCCTGTCGGCGATCGCGCGCAGCAGTTCGTTGTCGAATCCCGTGAACTGACCGGCCGAGTCGATGCAGATGCTCGGAGGCGCATCCGACAGAGTGCCGACGGTCAGCGTGCCCGGCACACTCAGGCCAAGGGCGTTGGCGTTGACTGCGGTCACGGGTTCGACTGTCGCGGTCGTGTATTTGTCGGCGCCGGGACCCGTCGCCGCCTTCGCGAGATTGGTCGGCAGGGCGCTGGCGCTCTCGACTCCCGGCGGGGCGCACTGGTCGACATTGGCGCCCGCGGGCGCCGTCAGCTCCATGCTCGAGATCAGCAGCGCGACCAACGCCACGACAATAACTTTCACGAGCCGCATTCAAAGCAAGGTAGTGGGGACCGTCGATACGGCAGCGGCTTCGGCTCAATCAGAACGCAACTGACGCGCCTGGGCTGGATGTCGCCGGCCAGGCGGCTCCGGCAGGCCGGAACACCCCACGTCGCACCAGTTCACTGATCGTGATCCTGGCCATCACCCCGGACCGCTCGGCGCACGCCGCGCGGGCACCGTCGGGGTCGCGACGGTGGATGGCTGCGGTTTCGGCCTCGTAGGACGGCAGCAGCTCGTCGTGGTTGTTGAGGTAGGACAACCAGAACCCCCGCGGTATGAAGGTCTGCGCCGCACGGATCGCGGCCTGCAGGCGCGGGCCCGCGTATTCGTCGTTGATCACGCTGCGGAACTTCCACGCCGTCTCCTGAAACGCGCGCGACTCTTTGCTACTGCGCATGGCGTCGATCAACACGCCCAGCCGGTCGAGGATACGCGGGAGGCCATCGACGGCGGCGCGGGCCGATGCGATGCCGTTCAACAACCCGTACAGCTCGTGGTGTTCCCGCACGACGGACTCGTCGAATCGTTCGACGTACGCGCCGCGGTGGTACTGCGTGGACAGGATGCCGTCATGCTCGAGCTGGACCACCGCCTCCTGTATCGGCACGCGGGACAGTCCTAAGTCATTGGCGATCTCGTTGCGATCAACCCGATCCCCGGACCGCAGTTTGCCAGTCAGCACCAGGTTGACGACATGCGAAACCACGAGGTCCTTTTCTTTGACCCCATACTTCTTGGGCATGGCGAGGCAAGCATCTCACGTAGACGTCCCAGCGGGAGCCGTTCCGCCAGTTCAGTTTCCATTCGGTTGACGCCGGTCGCGCCACCTGCACAGCGCCTCGGCCTGCGTCAGGTCGTAGTCGGGTCCGTTGACTCCGACCGTCAGCATCGTCACCCCGAGCTCGACGAACG
>JAVRPX010000635.1:0-4262 GCA_032161985.1 Mycobacterium sp. | reverse complement strand
AGGCAGCGTGTGCACCAGCCGTTCCAGTTCGACGTGGGTGTCGCGCAATTGTGTGGTGTCCACGAGGTGTTCGGCCAGCTGCCCCGCGAGTCGCAACACCATCGCGGTCACCGCGGCCGGGGTCTTGGCGGTTTCGAGGTGGTCGGGGTACTCACATACGACGCGAAACGCCAACTGCCACAATTCGGTTTCGCTGAGCAACCGGCTGTCGGGTTCGACCGGCAGCAGCAGGCCGTGCTCGCGCAGCAGGTTCCCGGCGAACGCGTGGTAGGTGCTGACGGTGGCAGGGTCGTCGGCGATGTCCGCGATATCAGGGCCACCGGGGACGAGTCCGGCGCCGGCCAGCCGTGACAGCCGGGTGCGGACGCGGCGCAGCAGCTGGCCTGCGGCCTTGCGGGTGAACGTCAGTCCGAGCACCTCGCCGGGGCGCGCGTAGCCGTTGGCGACCAGCCACACCACCCGGGCGGCCATCGTTTCTGTCTTGCCCGCGCCCGCACCGGCGATAACCACGAGCGGTCCGGGTGGCGCGGCGATCACCGCAGCCTGTTCCTCGGTGGGCGTGAAAAAGCCTAGCGCGCTGGCCAGTTCCGCGGGGCTGTAGCGCGCCGTCATGGACGTCCGCCGGTGGCGGTCTGGGCCGGGCACATGGCCCGCACCGGGCAGTGTGCACAGCCGTCGTTGATCCGCGCCAGGAACTGCGGCCCCTGAGTGGCGCCGGCCGCTTGCTGCACCATGTCCAGCCATTCCGCCCGGGTGCGCGGGGTCTGCGCGTCCTGCTCGCGTTCGGTCGCACCGCCCGCTCCTGGCTTACCGAGATAGACCAGCAGGCCTCCCCCTGGAGTATCACCCTGCGGCAGTAGGCCTTCCGCGACGGCCAGCTGATACATCGCCAACTGAGCATGGCGTTGCGCGTCGTCCTTGCTGACCGGTGTCTTGCCCGACTTGATGTCGACCACCACCAACCGGCCTGCATTGTCGCGTTCCAGTCGGTCCAGGCGGCCGCGCACCCTCACCCCAGGACTGACCATGCCGTCGACGTCGATCTCCGTGCCCATCTCGGTCAGCTCGTTGCGCGTCTGCGCACGCCACTGCGCGAACGTCGACAGCATCGCGCGGTGTCGCTCCAGCTCGTTGTCCGAATACCACCGCGAATCGAATGGCAGCTTGCTCCAAACCTTTTGGAGTTCGTTGAGCATCTGGCTCTCGGTCTTACCGGACTCGGCTACCAGAGCGTGCAGCAGCGAGCCGACCGCGGAGCGCACGTCACGTCCGTCGGTTCCGCCGTGGCGTTCGAGAAGCCAACGCAGCGGGCAGTCGGTCAGCGTCTGCAGCGTCGACGGTGACAGCGTGACGACGTGGTCGTCCCCATTCCACAGCGGCTCGTCGCTGGACAGCGGCGTCATGCCGTACCACTGGGCGGGGTCGGCGCCTGCAACACCGGCCTGTGCCAGCCGAGCCAGTTGTATTGCCGCGCAGAATCGTACGGCGTCATCGACCGCGTCCGGGGCTGCGCACACCACCGCACGCAGCCGACCGACAAGTGCGGGCGGAGCAAGCACTCGAGGCGCGTGGATCGGTTCGGGCGGGTCCCGGTCGGGATCGGTCGCCAGGGTTGCCAGCTCATAGCAGAACGGCGACGGAAGCATCGACTCGTCGCCGTTGTCGCTGTCGACCGCGGTCACCAGCAGGCGGCTGCTGGCGCGGCCCATGGCGGCGATCAGCAACCTGCGTTCCTCGGCCAGCAGCGGTGCCCTGCTCGACAATCCACGGTCGGTCTCTGTGGCGACGCCGTCCATCACATCGACGAGCTGCTGGGTGCCGAGCACGCCGCCGCGTGGAATCATGTTGGGCCACAGCCCTTCCTGCAGGCCGGCGATGACGACGAACTCCCATTCTCGGCCGAGCGCCGCATGGGCGCTGACGATTGCCACCGCATCGGGCTCCGGTCGTTGGTCGCGGAGTGTCGCGGGCAGCCCCATCGACTCGACGTGGTCGACGAGGCCGCTTAGCGACGCGCCCGCGGTCCGCGCCACATACTGCTCGGCCACGTCGAATAGCGCGGTCACCGCGTCAAGGTCCCGGTCGGCCTGCGCGCCCGCGAGGCCGCCGCGCTCGCTGGCGGCCAGCCAGCGCCGCTGCAGGCCGGAACGGTGCCAGGCCTGCCACAGTGTGTAGCGCGGATCTTGCCCATCGGCAGCGCTGCGGCGCGCGGCCGCGAGCACGGCACGAACCTGCCGCAGTGGGCGGCCCTGATCGGCGGACAGTCGATCGGTTTCGTTGTCGAGCGCATCGACAAGCAGCTCGGTCAACTCCCGCGGTGGCCGGCAGCGATCGGCGCGGCGCAACGCCCGTCGCAGCTGACGCAGCGACACCGGGTCGACCCGGCCGATCGGCCCGGTCAGCAGCGACAGCGCCCGGTCGCCGTCGAGCCCGTGCGCCGTCGCGGTGAGTACTATAAGCAGCGCCCGTACCGCGGGCTGATCGGCCAGCGGAGCGTTCTGCGCCGTCGACTCCACCGGAACCCCCGAGGCGACCAGGGCGCGCGCCAGCGCCGCGCCCAGCCGGGGCACCGACCGCACGATCACCGCCATCTGTGACCACGGCACGCCGTCGACAAGGTGTGCGCGGCGCAGGGCGTCGGCGATCAATCCCGATTCGGCGTGCGGCGTCGCGGCGATCCGCACAGTCAGCGAGCCCGGCCGGTCTTCGGCACCGCTCACCTCACGTGCCGCGTCGGCGCCAGGCAGCCGCCGCGCGACCGCGGTGATGGCGTCGGCGACGACCGGCGCACAGCGCAGCGACCGGGTGAGGGTGATGGCCGGCTCGTCGCCGCGCAACAGCGACGGGTCGGCGCCGCGGTAACCGAACACCGCCTGGTTGGCGTCTCCCGCGATGACGGTGAGTTCGGCACCGGCCGCCAGCACACAAACCAGCCGAGCCGCCTGCGGATCGAGGTGCTGCGCGTCGTCGACGAGGAGCAGCTTGATCCTGCTGCGCTCGGCGGCCAACAGATCCGGGTCGGTGGCGAATGCTTCGAGCGCGGCACCGACGAGTTCGGCGGCACCCAGGGCGGGCACGGTGGCCTGCGGTGCCGCCGTCCCGACGGCGGAGCGCAGCAGCATGATCTGCTCATAGGCCTGCGCGAACTGGCCGGCGGCCAACCATTCGGGCCTGCCCCACTTGCGCCCGATGCGTTGCAGCGCAACGGGATCCACGCCGCGTTCGGTGCAGCGCGCCAGCAGGTCACGTAGTTCGTTGGCGAATCCGACGGTGCTCAGCGCCTGCCGCAGTTGGGCGGGCCACGCCACCGGTGAAGCGTCACCGTCCTCCAGGTCGCCTGCGAGCAATTCACGGATGATGCCGTCCTGCTCGGCGCTGGTGATCAGCCGTGGCGGTGGGTCGCCGTTGCGCTGTGCCGCCAACCGCAGCACCGCGAACGCATACGAGTGGACGGTGCGGACCAACGGTTCGCGGACCACCGCGCGACCGCCCGCGGACAACAACGACGACGTGATCGCCGCACGGGCCTGGCTGCCAAGCCGGGCCGAACCCGTCAGCAGCAGAACCGATTCCGGATCGCAGCCCGCGGCGATGTGGGCCGTCGCCGCCTGAATCAACAGGCTGCTCTTGCCGGTACCGGCGCCCCCAAGCACCCGGACAACGCCCCGCATACCGGGTTCGGTGATGCTGGTCGGGGTTAGTTCGGTGTGCGGTGCGGACATGAAGGCATGACACCACGGGGGTCCGACAAGTGGCCTTCATCGCCTGCTGGCAGCATTCAAGTCGTGACCGATCTGCTGCACGTGCATCGTTACGGACCGACTCGTCCACCTAAGATCCTGGCCGTCCACGGCTTGACCGGGCATGGCAGGCGCTGGGAGACGCTCGCGACGCGGCATCTGCCCGAATTCGCGATCGTCGCACCGGACCTGATCGGGCACGGACGGTCGTCCTGGGCGGCACCGTGGAGTATCGACGCCAACGTCGGCGCACTGGCAGGCTTGCTCGACGCCGATGCGAACGGCCCTGTCGTGGTTGTCGGGCATTCGTTCGGCGGCGCGGTGGCGCTGAATCTGGCTGCCGCGCGCCCGGATCTGGTCGCGGCGCTGGTGCTGCTCGATCCCGCCGTCGGGCTGGACGGCGGATGGATGCGCGACATCGCCGACGATATGTTCGCCTCGCCGGACTACACCGACCGCGCGGAGGCCCGGTCGGAGAAGGTGAACGGCTCATGGGCGGAGGTGGAACCGGAGGAATTGGAC
>JAVRPX010000634.1:0-4007 GCA_032161985.1 Mycobacterium sp. | reverse complement strand
CCAGCAGTTCCTTCGACGCGGCAGCGGGTTTGATCACTGCGCCATCAGGCGCCAGGGTGCCCCGGAGAACGGCGATTCCCGCGTTGTCCATCAGTGGGGCGCTCCGAGGTCGGATCACCTCCTCGTCCCAGATACGAGCGTCCCCGAGGTAGTCGGTCAGCGGCCGGCCGGTGACGGTCACCGCGGTCGGGTCGAGTAGGTCCTTCACCTCTCGCAGGACGGCGAGAAGCCCACCGGCCCGGTACATGTCGTCCATGAGGTACTTTCCGGCCGGTTGCAGGTTCACCAGCAACGGCACCGCGGCACCGATCCGGTCGAAGTCCTCAAGTTGCAACTCGATCCCCAACCGGCCCGCGATCGCGAGCAGGTGCACGACGGCGTTGGTAGATCCGCCGGTCGCCGCCAGCGCGACGATCGCATTGTGAAACGACGCGATCGTGATGACGTCGCTCAGCCGCCGCTCTGCCTGAACCATCTCCACCGCCAACCGACCCGCGGCGTGGGCATGTTCGAGAAGCCGACTGTCCGGGGCGGGGGTGCCGGCGACGCCAGGGATCGTGGTACCCAGCGCCTCGGCCATGACGGCCATCGTCGAGGCGGTGCCCATCGTGTTGCAGTGCCCCTTGCTGCGGATCATCCCCGATTCGGACTTGCGGAAGTCCGCCTGGGACATCTGACCGGCGCGGACCTCCTCACCGAAGCGCCACACGTCCGTGCCGCAGCCCAGCGCCGCTCCCCGAAAGTGACCGGTCAGCATCGGCCCACCGGGCAGTACGAGGGCCGGCAGGTCGACCGAGGCCGCGGCCATCAGCAGCGCGGGAATGGTCTTGTCGCACCCGCCCAGCAGGACCACCCCGTCAATGGGGTTGCCGCGCAGCATTTCCTCGATCGACATCGCGGCCAGGTTGCGCCACAGCATCGCGGTCGGCCGCATCTGCGTCTCCCCCGGCGACATCACCGGCAGGTTCAGCGGAATGCCACCGGCCTCGTACACGCCCTGCTTGACGCTGGTGGCGACCTCATCGAAGTGGGCGTTGCATGGCGTCAGATCGGAAGCGGTGTTGGCGATCGCGATCTGTGGGCGGCCGTCGAACGCGTGGTCCGGTACCCCGCGGCGCATCCACGCCCGGTGCAGGTAGTTGTTCCGCGGGTCCGGCCCGGCGTACCACTGTTGCGATCGACGCTCCGGCACTACCGCGTCTTCTCTCGTGGAGTAGCGGGTGGGCCACTCGGGTCGCCCCGGTGGCGCAATTCTTCGGCGGGGAGGTCGAAGGCGGCCGCCTCCCTGGCGAGCAGGTCCTCGTGCGAAAGGGGAGGCACCTTCCCGGCGTGGATCTTCCTGCCATACAGGAAGGTTGCGATGGCGGTGATGAACAACACCGCGGCCAGCATCAGCAACCCGTACTTCGAATCACCGGTCCTGTCGACCAATACGCCGACCGCGTACGGCGAGGCGAACCCGCCCAGGTTGCCCAGCGAGTTGATCAGCGCAATGCCGGACGCCGCGGCCGCGCCGGCCAAAGCGGCGGCAGGCAGCTCCCAGAACGGTGAGATCGCGGCAAAGATGCCCATCGCGGCGACGCAGATGGCGACCAACGCAAGGACCGGGCTGGACTGGATCAGGAACCCGGAGGCGACCATACCGATGGCGCCCAACAACATCGCCAACGAAGTGTGACCGACGCGTTCATTTGTACGGTCCGAGTGCCGGCTCCAGAACCAGACGAACACCGCGGCACAAATGTATGGAATCGGGACGATAAAGCCGACCTGCGTGTTCGACAGTTCGCCCATGGCCTTGACGATCGACGGTAGCCACAGGCTCAGCCCGTAGATGCCCATCACCAGACCGAAGTACAGCGCCGCAAAGACGAGGGCGCGGGGATCCTTCAGGCCTGCCATGAAGCTGTGCTTGTGCCCGGTTCCCTTGGCCGCATCCTCGGCGTCCATCGTGTCCTGCAGCCATGTGCGCTCCTCCAGGGTCAGCCACATCGCGTCCCTGGGGTAGTCCGTCATCGCCTTCAGCGCAACGAAGGCCATCAGCATCGCGGGGACACCCTCAACGATGTACATCCACTGCCATCCCGCCAGGCCGAGGAGGCCGTCCAGCTTGAGCAGCAGACCCGAAATCGGTGCGCCGATCGCGTTGGCGATGGGCTGGGCAAGGATGAAGACCCCCAGGACTGCGACCCGTTGACGGGCGGGGAACCATAACGTCAGATACAGGATGATGGCCGGGAAGAATCCAGCCTCCGCGGCGCCCAGCAGGAACCGGAGGATGTAGAACGTGAGCTCGTTGTTCACTGCCGCCATGGCCGTGGCGAAGAAACCCCACGTCAGCAGGATTCGGGCGATCCACTTGCGGGCGCCGAATTTCAGCATGCCGGCGTTGCTGGGGATCTCGAAGATCGCGTAGCCGATGAAGAACATCCCGGCACCCAACCCGAAAGCTGTTGCGCTGAGGCCGAGATCCTCGCTCATTGTCAGCTTCGCGAAACCGACATTGTTCCGATCGAGGAACGCAATGAAGTACAGAAAAACGATCAACGGCAACACCCGCCGCTTGACCTTGGCAATCGTACGATCGCCTAATTCACCCAGTGATTCAACGGATGTTCGGGATCCGGGCATAGGACTTTCCAATCATGAGGGGACTACAACGGGGACAAGAAATAGCCGTAGAGGCGGCATAGACGATGCGGCCGCGGGGCTGCGTATTTGTCCCTCAGGGGTTCTTACGAACAGTTCCTGGGCGGCATGCGTTTTCGCGGTGCCGCTGCCAGTTCAGGGGACGACACCGGCCCAAGGCCGGCTGGTATGTCAACTACCCATCAGGCAACTCCTCGGCGTGAGCCATGTCAAGGGTCATACGCACCCTCAAAAGCTGCTCGATCTAATGAAATTGCCCAATTCGTTCGGTTCTCAAGGACATGTTCTTGCGACCTATCGGACGAATTCCTGTATCGAAAGCGGCAAGTCGCGAGTGACCGCCAACAGCAACGGAGTGCGGCCAATCCGCTGTCAACAACACCAGCAGTCAAATGTGTTGAATCCCAACAGACCCGCCGACTCATCGAGGCCCGGCAGGGCGAGGCGATCAGGAATGTCTTCATGGCATCGGGGCCGGCGCGTTGTCATCGCCGGTGAAATCGATGCTGGCGTATTCGCGGAGTTTGTCGAGGCGGTGATAGGCCTCGATGACGCGGACGGTGCCCGACTTGGATCGCATCACGATTGACTGGGTGTGGGCGCCACCGCCGCTGTAGCGGACACCGCGCAACAGGTCACCGTCAGTGACGCCGGTGGCGGTGAAGAACACGTTGTCACCCGAGACCAGGTCTTCCGTGCACAGGATGCGGTCGAGGTCGTGGCCGGCGTCGATTGCCTTCTGGCGTTCGGCGTCATCGGTGGGCGCCAGACGCGCTTGCAGCGCTCCGCCCATGCAGCGCATCGCGGCCGCGGCGATGATGCCTTCAGGTGTTCCACCGGTTCCGATCAGCATGTCGGTGCCCGATTCCGGGCGCGCTGCGGCAATAGCGCCGGCGACGTCGCCGTCCGATATCAGCCTGATCCGGGCGCCGGTCTCGCGTACCTGCGCAATGAGCTCTGTGTGCCGGGGGCGATCAAGGATGCACACCGTCAGATCGGATACGTAGGACTTCTTCGCCTTGGCCACCGCGCGCAGGTTCTCCGAGATGGGCGCCGTGATGTCGATGGCGTCGGCGGCGTCCGGGCCCACGGCAATCTTGTTCATGTAGAACACCGCCGACGGGTCGAACATCGCACCGCGTTCGGCAACCGCGAGCACTGAGATCGCGTTGGGCATACCTTTGGCCATCAGCGTGGTCCCGTCGACGGGGTCCACGGCGAAGTCGCAATCTGGACCCAGCCCGTTGCCGACCTCTTCGCCGTTGTAGAGCATTGGCGCTTCGTCTTTTTCGCCCTCGCCGATGACGACCACGCCGCGCATCGACACCGAAGAGACGAGTTGGCGCATCGCGTCGACG
>JAVRPX010000633.1:0-3162 GCA_032161985.1 Mycobacterium sp. | reverse complement strand
ACCACGACAAGGTCCGGCAGGTAGCGCAGCGTCTGCGCCAGCTCGAGCGCGGTGAACCGCGACGAGCGCATCAGATAGATCGGGATCTGGCACGCGACCGCGTACCCGACAGCCGCCAGCCACACCGGCCCGATCCGTTCCTTGCGTATGAACGAGATCGCCACCACAATTGCAAGCGCCACCCATCCCAGAACCATCACCGCCACCGGCGGCGTACCCCACGGCGATGCCGGGGCCCAGCGCTGCCAATCCCACGGTCCGCCAACCAAACCCGGAACGATCCCATGAGTCACCGAGCGGCTCAACAGATCCCACGTCATCGCAACGTCGAAGCTCCACCGCTTCTGATCGACCACGACCAGATAGACAGCGATCCACGCCGCCGTCACTGTCAGCGCCGATACCCACAGCCGAACACCGCGGCGCCACACATCCGCCACCGAGCCCGAGCTACTGACATGGGCGTACAGCGCCGCAATGGTGAAGGCCACGAACGGGATGACGGCCGCCTTCTCGAAGAACAGCAGCCCGCCGAAGTACACCAGCAGGCCCG
Organism: Mycobacterium sp.; assembly: GCA_032161985.1. GTDB lineage: Bacteria > Actinomycetota > Actinomycetes > Mycobacteriales > Mycobacteriaceae > Mycobacterium. The sequence goes on along the minus strand of JAVRPX010000633.1, from coordinate 2,609 downwards.
TCGCCGCATACCGCTGGTTGCCGGTGCGCACCAGCAGCATCGCGTCGGCGCACACCCACGCCAGCGCGGCCAGCATCGGCAGCGAGTTCAGTGCCGCCGCCCACCACGCAAACGTAGGCACTCCGAGCGGGGTGAACAACGCGAACGTCAGCGGCAGCAGCAGCACCGGCCGCCAGCCGAGAATGACGTGCAATACCCGCAGCAGCGCCAGCGACGCCAGCAGCTGCAGCACCATCAGGCTGATCGCGGGCCCGATCCAGTTCAACGGCGCGAGCCGAGTGATGCCACCGGCCACCAGGAACGCCCCCGGCATGACGTGCCCGTCGTGATCGTCGAACAGATACGCCGGCGACAGCAGGTTCTGCGTGCCGGCCCGGCCGGTCAGGATCAGGTCGTCCCAGTAGAAGTAGCCGCGAAACGCCAGCACCGCCCGAACAACCAACTGCACCGCGATCAACGCGGCGGCGGTGCGGGCGACCCAGTTCACTCTTGTTGACTGTATGTCCAACCGCCTCGTAGCGGTCCTCGGTATGGTGTGCCGGTGCGCACACTGGTGACGGGGGCAGCCGGTTTCATTGGATCAACGCTGGTAGATAGGCTGCTGGGGGACGGCCACTCGGTGTTCGGCGTCGACGACCTCAGCTCGGGGCGCAGCGAGAACCTCGGCCAGGCGGAGCGTTCCACAGAGTTCGACTTCGCCAAGGCCGACATCACCGACGCCGACCTGGTCGGGCTGCTCGCCGACGCGAAGCCGGAAGTCGTCTTCCACCTGGCCGCACAGATCTCGGTCACGCGCTCGGTCGACGATCCGCAATTCGACTCGACGGTCAACGTCGTCGGCACCGTCCGTCTCGCAGAGGCCGCTCGCCGCGCGGGCGTCCGCAAGGTGGTGCACACGTCCTCTGGTGGCTCGATATACGGCAGTCCGCCCAGTTACCCGACGACTGAGCAGGCCCCGATCAACCCGTCGTCCCCCTACGCTGCGAGCAAGGTTGCCGGCGAGGTCTACCTGAACATGTTCCGCAACCTCTATGGCCTCCAGTGCTCACACATCGCGCCCGGCAACGTCTACGGCCCGCGCCAGGACCCGCACGGCGAGGCCGGCGTGGTCGCGATCTTCTCGCGTGCGCTGCTGTCTGGGAAGCCGACCAAGATCTTCGGAGACGGGACCGATACCCGTGACTACGTGTTCGTCGAGGACGTGGTGGACTCGTTCGTCCGGGCAGGCGGCGAGGCCGGCGACGGGCAACGCTTCAACATCGCCACCGGCACCGAAACCTCGACGCGGCAACTGCATTCGGTGATCGCCAGGGCGGCTGGCGCTCCCGACGAACCCGCGTTCTACCCGCCACGGCTGGGCGACCTGAGGCGGTCGTGTCTGGACACCAGCCTGGCCGCCGATGTGCTGGGTTGGCGGCCGCAGTTCAACATCGACACCGGTGTCGCCCAAACGGTCGACTACTTCCGCCAGGCGGGCTAACGCTCCTCGGGCACCCTGGCGGTCTGCAAGGCCACGGCGCGGGCCAGCCGCGCGTACTTCAACTCGAGGTCTTTGAACCGCATATAGGCCGAGAGCGTCGTGAACACGAACGCGATGATCAGCATGTACTCCATCAGGTCCGCACCGCGAGCCACACCAAGCCAATTCGCGACAACGGTGGTGTCGTCCGGGCGAAGGATCGCATAGATTCCCGCGATCACGAACAGCACGTAGCCGACCTTCACCCACGCCTTTGACCGTGCGCTGCGGCGCGAGCGCAGCAGGTAAACCAGCAGCACAAGGACCGACACGATCAGAAGCGCCTGGATCCAGTTCATCGCGACATCCTCCCTCGCAACCAACCGTCGAAGATGATGTTGACGCCGTTCAAAAGGGGCTGACCCTTCGACATCGAGTATTCGGTGTAGAGAATTTCGACCGGTTCTTCCGTTACCCGCCAATGGTTTTCATAGGCCAACGAGATGAACTCGTCGGCGTGGCTCATGCCGCTCATGGTGAGGTTCAGCCCGTCGGCCACCGTCTTGTTGAAAACCCGCAGGCCGTTGTGCGCGTCGGTTAGGCCCAGCTTGCGGCTGCGTGGGCTCAATGCGGCCGCCGACCGTAACACCAACCGCTTCAACAGCGGCGTACGGCTGACTACGCCGGGGTCGGCGAACCGGGTGCCGACGACGAGATCGGCGTCCTCGGAGCTGAGCCGGTCGATCATCCGGACGACGTCCTTCACTTGGTGCTGACCGTCGGCGTCGAACGTGGCGAATACCGCCGCACCCGGCTGCGCACGGGCGTACTCGACGCCGGTCTGGATCGCCGCGCCCTGGCCGAGGTTGACGGGATGACGCACGGCGTGCGCCCCGGCGCGCAACGCCACCTCGCCGGTGTCGTCGCGGCTGCCGTCGTCCACGCACACCACGTGGTCGAAAACGGAGCGAACGTCAGAGATGACGTCGCCGATAACACTCGCCTCGTTGAAGGCGGGGACGATGATCCAAACGTCGTGGTAGCGGGTGTCGATGCACAACAAAATACATCGTCAACCGTGGGGCGCCCTGGCAAGCGCGGCCAGGTGCACCGCGATTCCCACCATCGGCCCGCACAACAGCGCGATCAC
>JAVRPX010000632.1:0-2612 GCA_032161985.1 Mycobacterium sp. | reverse complement strand
CCGCTACCGGTTCGGCGAACCCTGGAGCGACGACGTCAACGTCGAGTTCGGCCACAACGGCTGCAACACCCGCGACGACATCCTGCGCCGCGACCTCACCGACCTCGCAGTGCGGGCGGGCACTTGCTATGGCCAAAGCGGTGTCCTGGTCGACCCGTACACCGGCGGGTCGATCGCCTTCGTCCGCGGCCCCGACACCTCCGAGACGGTCCAGATCGATCACCTGGTTTCGCTGTCGGACGCCTGGTACAAGGGTGCCCGCGAGTGGGACGATCAGCGCCGCCGCGATTTCGCCAATGATCCTCGCAACCTGCTTGCCGTCAGCGCAAAAGCCAACTTCGACAAGGCGTTTCGCGACGCCAATGCGTGGTTACCGCCGAACCAGGCGTTCCACTGCGAATTCGTCGCACGGCAGGTTGCGGTGAAATCGACCTACCGGCTATGGGTTTCGGCCAATGAGAAGCGAGCGATGGCAGCGGTGCTGGACCGCTGCTAGCGCAGGGCGACCAAGCCGCTATTCGGGGTCAGTGCGTGCGTCATTCGCACGTCGTGCGGTTCGGCGGCCAGCCGGTCGACGAGCTCGTCGTCGCGGACCACGGCCACCAGCCGCGCCGTCGGGGCGGCCAGCGGCAGCGAGCGGTCGTAGAACCCCGCGCCACGCCCGAGCCGCACCCCGGCCCTGTCGACCGCGAGCGCAGGCACCAATACCACCGTGGCGGCCGCGATCGCGTCGGCGGGCAGCCAGGGCTCGGCCGGCTCGAGCAATCCGAACCGCGCCTGCACCAGGCCGCCGGGGCGGTACTCGCCCCACTGAAGCGGCACGGGCAGGCTGGCGTCGTCGTGGCGGGCGACCGGCAGCAGCACCCGCACACCGCGGCGCAGTAGGGAATCGATCAGTTCGGCAGAGCCGGGTTCGGAGCCGATGGGCACATAGGCGCAAACCGTTTCACCGCCGGCGATGAACGCAGGCAGGTGTCCGCACAGCGCGTCGGCCTCGGCGTCGTGCAGTTGTGGCGCCAACGCGCGGCGGGCCAGCACGATCTCGGCTCGCAGTTCGGTCTTCGTCGGGCCCGTCACGATGTTCACGATGACAGGAGGTTGCCAGACACCGCAAAACCGTCCGAACGTCGCCTTAGGAGATTTAGCGCACCCAATGCCGTTAATGTGTGAACGATGACTCCGTCTCTGGTACCGATACCGCGCACCGCGGTCGTCCCGGCCGCTGGGTTGGGGACACGGTTCTTGCCTGCCACCAAGACGGTGCCGAAGGAATTGCTGCCTGTCGTCGACACGCCGGGCATTGAACTGGTTGCCGCCGAGGCGGCCGAAGCGGGCGCCGAACGGCTGATTATCGTCACGTCGGAAGGCAAGGACGGCGTCGTCGCGCACTTCGTCGAAGACCTCGTGCTCGAGGGCACGCTGGAAGCTCGCGGCAAGACGTCGATGCTGGAAAAGGTGCGCCGCGCGCCAGCGCTGATCAAGGTCGAGTCGGTGGTACAGGCCAAGCCGCTGGGCCTCGGTCACGCGGTCGGGTGCGTCGAAGAGAGTCTTTCGCCCGACGAAGATGCGATCGCGGTATTGCTGCCCGATGACCTCGTGTTGCCCACCGGCGTGTTGGAGACGATGTCGAAGGTGCGCGCCAAGCGCGGTGGGTCGGTGCTGTGCGCCATCGAGGTGGAACCCGACGAGATAAGTGCTTACGGCGTTTTCGACGTCGAGACCCTGCCCGACACCAACAATCCGAACGTGCTGCGGGTCAAGGGCATGGTGGAGAAGCCGAAGTCTGAGGACGCGCCTTCGCTGTACGCCGCGGCCGGACGCTATGTCCTCGACCGCGCGATTTTCGACGCGCTGAGGCGGGTTCCGCGCGGGGCGGGTGGCGAGATCCAGCTGACTGACGCGATCGCGCTTCTGATCGATGAGGGTCATCCGGTGCATGTGGTCGTGCACCGCGGCTCTCGACACGACCTCGGAAATCCCGGCGGCTACCTCAAGGCTGCGGTTGACTTTGCGTTACAGCGCGACGACTACGGGCCCGAACTGCGGCGGTGGTTGGTGGAGCGATTGGGGCTGATCGATTGCTGACGCGCCATACGGCCCCTGACGCCTAGATAGGGGAGCGGTGCGTTCTGTCGAGGAGCAGCAGGCCCGGGTAGCGGCCGCTGCGGTGGCGCCACGCCCGGTTCGGGTAGCGATCGCCGAAGCGCAGGGATTGATGTGCGCAGAGGAGGTCGTCACCGAGCGCCCGCTGCCGGGATTCGATCAGGCCGCCATTGACGGCTACGCCGTGCGCAGCGTGGATGTGCTTGGCGTCGGTCCTCACGACGGTGACGACGACTCGGATTCCGATGACGACGGAAACCGCGAAGTCAGCCTGCCCGTGATGGGTTCGATCGAGGCAGGCGCCCGCCAACCGAGCCGGCTTCAGCCGCGCCAGGCCGCGCGCGTGCAGACGGGCGCACCGATGCCGACGCTCGCCGACGCGGTGCTGCCGTTGCGGTGGACCGACGGCGGTGAGGCGCGAGTGACCGTGTTGCGTGGCGTGCGCTCGGGCGCCTACGTCCGCCGCACCGGCGACGACGTTCAGCCCGGCGACGTTGCGGTGCGCGCAG
>JAVRPX010000631.1:0-7522 GCA_032161985.1 Mycobacterium sp. | reverse complement strand
ACTGGGCGGGGTCACCTTGCCGGCCCGCACTCCGGTCCGCGTATTTCTCAGCTGCGCCAACCGCGACACGGTCGAGCACCCCGATCCGCAACGTGTTGACGTGGAGCGCGCGGAAAGGCACTTGAGCTTCGGCGGAGGCGTGCACCGCTGCCTTGGATCACATCTGGCGCGCCTGGAGCTCCGTCTGGTTCTCGAGGAATTCCACCGCCTCATTCCGGACTACTCATTCGCACCGGGAGCGCAACCGGTGGTGAAGTGGCCGGCGAAAACACTGCGCTTCGACTCGGTACCTCTGGTGTTTCCCGGCGGAGCTGGCACCACTTCATGATCGACGACCGGCCGTGGGACTACATCATCGTTGGCGGGGGGTCGGCCGGGTGCGTACTCGCAAATCGCCTCTCGGCCCACGGCGCTGAGGTATTGCTCGTCGAAGCGGGACGCTCGGATCGCAATCCGCTGATCGGGATTCCCGCGGGCATGATGGCGCTGCCCCGCTCGTATGACTGGAACTACGTGGCTGAGCCGGACCCCTCGCGATCGGGCAAGGTCGAAACATGGGCCGCCGGAAAGGTTCTCGGCGGCTCCAGCTCCATCAACGGGATGGCGTGGGTGCGGGGCAATCCAGCGGACTACGACGGCTGGGCGGCGCTGGGATGCAAAGGGTGGGACTACGGTTCGATGCTCTCCTACTTCGAGAAATGTGAGTCGTTCACCGAGACGGCGTCGCCATCACGCGGCGCGCACGGTCCGATCAATATCGAGTTCTCCCGATTGGACAATCCGCTGACCGATTCCTTCATCGCCGCGGCGCAGGCGGCGGGTCATCCCTTGATCTCCGACTACAACGGGCCCTCGCAGGTGGGTGTTGCCCGCGGTCAGTCATCAACCAGACGGGGTCGACGATGCAACACCGCGCGCGCGTACCTGCGGCCGGTGCTCAGCCGACCGAACCTCACGGTGCTACAGCGGTGCGATGTGGTACGAATCGTGGTTGAGGGCGAGCGGGCCTGCGGTGTCGAGTTTCGGCACCGTCGGTCGCGCTACGTTGCGCGCTGCCGGCGGGAGGTCATCGTCAGCGCCGGAGCTTTCGGCTCCCCGAAGGTGTTGCTGCTCTCCGGTATCGGAGCTGCCGATACCCTGCGCAGGCACGGCATCCGGCAGGTCGCAGACCTGCCCGGCGTCGGAGAGAATCTGCAAGACCACCCCACCGCGCTGCTCCAATATGCAGTGGACCTACCCACCCTGAACTCGGAGATCAGCCCGCTGCGAGGGCTGAGCCATACCGTCGATTACGCGGTTCGCGGCAAGGGTGCGCTGGCCGCAGGCTTCGCCAACGCCCTGGTTCACGACTCAGACGCGGGAGGCCCCGTGCCCGACTACCAGCTCAACTTCTTGCCCTTCGGGCTTACGTTGGACAGCCTTGATCGAGACGTCCACAGCAAGAAGATGCTCGCCGAGCCCACTGTCAGCGTGATGGTGATGGCACTGCAGTGCCATGCGAGGGGATCGGTCACTTTGCGGTCCTCGGCGCCAACCGCACCGCCGGTGATCGCGCACCAAACCCTCGGAGACGAGCGCGATCTCGCGGCACTGGAGAACGGATGTCGGGCCGCACGCGCGGTCGTGGGGGCCCGCCCCTTCGCTCAGCACGTTCGCGAGGAGCTACTGCCCGGCATTTCGGTCGAGGACTCCACGCAGTGGGCGGCTTTCCTGCGGCGGTACTCGACGCGCCCGTTCCATCCCATCGGAACCTGCCGTATGGGCGACGACGCCGCCGCCGTGGTCGACTCGGAGTTACGGGTGCGCGGCATTGATGCCATGCGCGTGGTGGACGCATCGGTCATGCCGACGCTTCCGAGGGGCAACACCAACGCACCAACCATCGCCATCGCCGAACGCGCAGCAGATCTCATCCTCGGCAACACCGCCTAAGCGCCCACGCGCCATCACGAAGGAGACACCGTGTTTGTCTGCGAACCCGTCGACCTAGACTTCCTCGACACCGCGCCGATTCAATTCGGGGTCGCCGGTAGAGTGGCCCGCCCGCCCGACGAAGTCTTCGCCGCGGTGGCGCACGACCCGGCGAACTGGGGCGAGTTCTTCCCAGGCTTCGACACGACCGGCCGCTATCAGACGCCGCCACCCCACGGTGTCGGAACCCGCCGCACCGTGCGCGTCGCGGGTCTGAAGGTCGAGGAGACGATCCTGGCCTGGGATGAAGGTGCACGCTGGACGTTTCGGGTCGACAGCACACAAGCACCGGCGTTTCACGCATTCATCGAGGACTACCGCTTCGAGCCTGCTGGTACCGACGCGACGCTGGTGCGCTGGGACATCGCCTGTAAGCCGCGAACCGCGTTTAAGATCGCGAAGCCGGCGCTGCCGCACGCCATGCGACTCATGCTCAGCCGCGCCGGCCACAACCTTGAACGCGGCCGTTGGTTCTCTGCACCGGCGAGCAATTCATGAGAAACCTTGGAAGACAACATGGCAACGCCGTTGCTGGCCTCGCCGGAGGTCTCTGATGGGGACCAAGGTGGGCATCTGCTGGGATTTCGCAATGCATCCCGATCACCGCAAACTAATCGAGGACTGTTTCCAATTTGCCTTCGACGAGGCCCACGAGCAGGGACTTCTGGACCGTCCGATCGAACTGATCTGGCGACAGGCGGACGGACTACCCCGCGGCGACAGCATCGATGTCGTGCGCGCGTGGCGCCAACTCGCCCAAGAAGACGGGTGCCTGGCCATTTTCGGCCCGGTAATCAGCGACAACGCGCTGAGCCTGCGAACCCACATCGAGGAAGAGGGTCGGGTGCCCACCCTCAGCTGGGCGGCATCGGAGTCCTGGCCGGGCCATTGGTGCTTCGCGCTACCCCAGGGATCACTGGCCAGCGAGGCGTTCCGCATCGCCAACTATCTTGCTGGTCAGGGGCTCCGACGGGTTGCCGTCCTGTCCGAACGCAGCGTCATCGGTCCCGAGTGTGTCGCTGCGTTCGCGAAAGCGTGCATGCGGGAGGGACTCACCATCGTCGCGGAGGAGTCGATCCCGCAAACCGACAGCGATCTCTCGCACGGCATCGCCCGCCTGCGCGACCATGCACCTGACGCGATCGCCTACTTCGGGTTCGGACTGCCGGCCGTGAAGATCAACGGCCACCTCGCCGCGCTGGGCTGGGATCCGGTCCGGGTGATGACGACGGCGTTCCTCACCGCACCGGTCATGCCGACGGGATGGCAAGGCGTCGCCGGATGGTTCGGCATGGACGTCTACGACGAAGAGAACGTCATCGGCCAGGACTTCCTCACCCGATTCGAGGCGGCCAAAGGCTACCGACCCGAGAACTTCCTTGCCGTCCACAGCTATGACAGCGGCCGAGTCATCGCACACGCGATCAGCGAGGGCCATCCACTGTCACCCGCAGGTGTCCGGAACGGCTTTGAACAGATCCGCATGCTGCCCGCCGCTGCCGGCGGTCCCGGCACCCTGATCGAGTTCCGCCCACACGACCACGTGGGGTGGCTCGGCACGGACTTCCTTGTCCTCAACGGGGTGCGCAATGACGACGGCCCGCACTCGTTACTGGGTCCCAGCGGGACCTACCTCGTCGAGCGCTACCGGGCACGGCCCCAAGGGGGCAGGACTCGCTAAGAGGTATCAGAAGAGCCGTCGTCGGTCTGGTGTGCGCCCATGCCCGCGTTCGGTGCCGACTCGGCATCACCGCGGGCGCATACAAAAGCCAACGCCGTACCGCTACGAGTCAGTGATGCCATACCCGCTGCCCAAACACTGAGCGCGGCACCGTTTCTGACCGGAGCAGCTGGCCGAAATTCGAGGAGGATTGCTATGAAGTCTCAGGCGGCCGTGCTGCGGGGAGTCGGTAAGGACTGGGAGGTCCTCGAAATCGAGCTGGATCCACCGCGCGCTGGGGAGGTGCTGGTCAAGATGGCGGTGGCAGGAGTTTGCCATTCCGATGATCATTTCGCGACCGGAGATAGCATTCCCAGCCCGCAGATGGTCGAGACGATGCGAGCCGCGGGCCTTCCGACACCGGAATGGTTTCCGTTGCTCGGCGGGCACGAGGGGGCCGGCACGGTTCAGGAGACCGGACCGGGTGTGCAGTCACTGCGCCCCGGGGACAGAGTCGCGATGTCCTTCATCCCGGCATGCGGAAAGTGTCGATGGTGCGTATCAGGCATGTCATACCTGTGTGATGTCGGTGCGGTGCTGTTCGCAAAGGAAATGACGACCGACGGGACGTGCCGGCGCCATCTGGGCGAGGAAGACCTGATGGCGGTGACCCAACTAGGGACTTTCTCGGAGTACGTCGTCACCGCAGAGGAGTCGGTGATCAAGATTGACGACGGGATTCCATTTGAAGCCGCCTCGCTCGTGTCCTGCGGTGTGACGACCGGTTGGGGGTCGGCAACAACGTGTGCCGGAACCGAACCCGGTGACACCGTCGTCGTGATCGGTATTGGTGGCGTCGGGATGAACGCCTTGCAGGGTGCGCGCGCAGTCGGCGCCAAGTATGTTGTGGGAGTCGATCCCGTTGCGTTCAAACGCGATTCGGCCGCATCGTTTGGCGCGACGCACACCAGTCCGTCGGCCGAGGAGGCGATCGGCCTCGTGCGCGAACTCACGCGCGGCGTAATGGCCGACCGGGTGGTAGTGACAGCCGGGGTCGTTCACGTGGACCTCATCCCATTGGCAATGATGTTGACCCGCAAGGGTGGTACCTGCGTGCTTACCGGCGTCACCCCCTTGAACGAAGTATTCGTACCGCTAATCCTCCCCGACATGGTCAATTCGAGTAAGCAGCTCAAAGGTGCCCTGTACGGCGGGATGAACCCGCGCGCAAGCATGCCGATGCTGCTGTCGATGTACCAGAGCGGCGCATTAAAACTCGACGAGCTCGTAACCCACCGTTACCGGCTCGACCAGATCAACGACGCGATTGCTGACCTCCGCGAAGGCCGGAACATCCGCGGAATCCTCGACTTTGCGTCCCTCTGAGCTAACCGACGAAGCCGGGCGCGACCGCACATCCTGAGATGTCGGCGCGGAGAAGGGCGAGGTTAATGACTGCGTCGGTTTTCATCTCCGAGCCTTTCCTCGCCGCGTGGCGCGCTGCCGTTCCAGTACACAAGAGAGGAATCGCCGTGGGCACTCCTAAGTGGACACTCAGCGTGGCCGAGGTCGTCCGCGAGACGGTCGACGCGACGACCATCGTGTTCGATCCGGCCCAGTTCCGGCACTAGAAATTACCGTCCGGGTCAATTCCTGACGCTACGGGTGCCCAGCGAAAGAACCGGATTCGTCGCCCGCTGCTATTCGCTCTGCAGTTCCCCGGCCACCGATACACGCCTCGCCGTGACCATCAAACGTACGGCGGGCGGGTACGCCTCAAACTGGCTGTGCACAACGTTCGTATCGGCGATCAGATCGACTGCTTACCGCCCAGCGGGATGTTTACCCCCGCACGCCTCGATGGCGACCTACTGCTGATCGCCGGAGGCAGCGGCATCACACCGATGTTGTCAATCACCAAGGCCGGTCTGGTCGAGGGTCAGGGCCGCATCGTGCTCGTATACGCCAATCGCGATCCTGAATCGGTGATCTTCGCGTCGCAGCTGCGGGGCCTTGTCGCCCAGCATCCAGACCGTCTGACAATCATCCACTGGCTGGAGACGGTGCAGGGTCTGCCAGACGAATCGACCCTCGCGGCGCTAATGCAGCCCTATACGCAACACGATCCGTTCATCTGCGGACCAACTCCGTTCATGAAAAGCGCCCGCCAGGCCCTCGAACGGCTCGGCGTTGCGCGCTCCCGGATCCACACCGAAAACTTTGTTTCGCTCTCCGCGGATCCCTTCACCGACGCGCCGACCGTCGCAAGCGCTGTCGCCAACTCCAACGATGACGAAGGCGGGGATCCGTCTCGCCTCATTCTCGGGCTCAACGGCCAGACGCACACGCTGCGCTGGTCGCGAAAGGACACCCTGTCGACCTGCTCATCGACAACGGCATCGATGCGCCGTACTTGTGCCAGGGAGGGGATTGCGGCACCTGTCAGTGCGTCCTAATCACCGGCAAAGTCGACATGGACACCCACGGCGCACTCGACGACCAGGATATCGCCGAGGGGATCCTGCTGGGATGCCAGGCGCGGCCTGCTTCAGACCGCATCGAAATCGACTTCTAGTGTTCCCGACTCACCACCAAGCCCACCACTTCAGCCGCTATATATCTCGCAGTGAGAGCGAACCGCGCCCCGTGGTCCGCGCACGGGCCTCGGCCGAGGAGCGGCACAGTGCTTGGCGCTGTCCAGCAGTACCCCGATTAGACCCGACTCTTCGGCACTGCGCCCCTAACCGCCGGGGACTGCCGTGGCGATGGATGTCGGAGTTTGTCGACCGATGCGGCGGTGTTCGCCTCAACCAGCCAGCCAGCCAGCCAGCCCGACTAGCGAAATGTAGGGCGCTTCCCCTGCAACCCGATCTTTGCGCCGCGACCCTGGCGGGCCGCGCGGTGACCGAGGCGACGTCGCCATCAAAGCTGGTTGGTCATCGTTGCCGCTCGTGCTTGTACTGGGTGCTGCGGTTGACGGGCCCGCGGGGGGCCGGCTCCGCCGGAACCGGTCGTGCTGTCTCGGTCGGCAACCGACGTCTTCGATGATTAGACCGTCGGCGTCTGCACTCCGGTGGGGGTTACCACCAGGTCCAGGGCGCTGTGGACAGTCGGCGTCGCGTTGCAGGCCGCCTTGATCGCATTGATGGCTCGGGTCGCGGTGGCGTCGCCGCCAGGCAGATCCCCGCCAGCCAGTTCGAGTTTGACTACGACACTCGGTTGACCGTCGATCTCGATTTGGGTGAAGCGGCGGCCGGCTGTTCCCGCCGGCCGCGTTGGCTTCCAGGCATCGCCCGGTTCGTCAGGCATGGTGTAGACCCAGGACAGCTGCAAGCGTGGTTCGCCATCGACGATGCCGTCGAAGCGGAGCCGGACAGCAGCGACCGTGCCCTCGGGGATGGCGCCGGCGTCGAACTGATAGTCCTGTGTGGCAAGAGCCAAGTCCTGGCGGGCGCGAATGGACTCGAGCCGCCAGCCGAAGCCGTCTGCCAACATCCGTACGGCTCCCTCGAAGTGCCCTACCCACGCCTCGGCAGGCAGATCAGAGACGGGACCAGCGGGCAGTGTGCCGAAGCCCAGCGCCGCAAAGGACAGGGGGTCCGAATAGGTACCCTGCAGGACCCGCTCAGCCACCCGGACCGTCCGGGGGTTGGCGCTCAGGGACGCGCAGTGGATCGGTAGCGCGTCGGTGGTGAATCCGGGCGCGATGCCCGTCCCGAAGAACGCTGACTGTCCTGTCGCGCAAGCCCTTTCCAGTTTCGCGAGTAGGTAGGCCGGCAACGACTGCGGGTAGACCAGACGGACGTATGTCGTCGTCACCACGTTCTTGCCGGATTGCAGCAGTCGGCACATCTCATCGATCACGTCGCCGATTTCGCGGCCAAATTCGGT
>JAVRPX010000630.1:0-6731 GCA_032161985.1 Mycobacterium sp. | reverse complement strand
CGTGTCCGAGCCGCTGCACCCGCGTCGGCACGCGCGGCGGGCGTTGAACGTCGTTGATTCGCAAAAGTTCGTGACCAAAGTTGAACCGGTGCAGCGGCTGCGTCGGCAGGGCATCGAGCTGGTGAGTGCCGGCCACGACCCGCACCGTTACACCGCTCGGATCGACCAGATCGACCGCCACGCCGCCGAGCGACTCGGGCAGCGCACTGTGTCTGGTCCCGGTCGCCTCGGCCAGTCGCCGCACATCGGACTGATCCTGGGCGGTGTATGCGACGCCGACGAAGCTCGACCGGGGACCTCGCCGGATCAGCACGCAGGGCGAGCCGGAGTCGGCGCCACGCAGAAACAGTTCGTCGGTCGTGCGAAGGGTGGCGCTGAAGCCAAACGCCTGCGAAAACGCCTCAGCCCGGGCCAGATCCGGCTTCTCGAACTCCAACCAGGCAATGTCGTAGACCTTGATGATCGGATCACGCGAGCGGCCCGGATGCTCGTCCCTGCGAGCGCCCTGCTCACTGTGCAGATCGTTGTGGGCGCCGACAGCGTGGCCGCCCATCAGTCCGTCTGCTCTCCAGTTGGCAACCGTGCCTCGAAGAACTCGATTGCACCGCTGCACTCGAGTGTTACGACATCAAGGCCGAATTCGCTCAGCCACGTCTCGATATCACCTGCGTGTGGGGTGTTTCCAAATACCCCGGCGCGACGCGCCATCGCGATCAGGGCATCCTGGCGTGGACCTCGACCCGTGACACACGACGTTCCGCGCAGCGTCCCTCCTGGCTTGAGCACGCGAGTGAGTTCGCCCAGCGCGGCGCGCGGGTCGGGCAGACAGTGAAGCCCGTTGTAGGTCACGCACATGTCAAAGCTGTTGTCGGCGAACTGCAGTGCGGTGACGTCGGCTTCGACGAATTCGATCGTCTCTTGCGTACGCATTCGACGCGCCACTTCGCGCGCCCGCTGGAGCATGTGCGGCGATATGTCGGCCGCGACATATCGCACCGGCTGGCCGGGACGCAGAACGCGAAAGGCGAAGCCCCCGCCGCAGGGTATGTCGAGTACCGATGTCCCGGCCGGGACGTCTGCGAGTCGCGCCACGTCGGCGAACATGCGTCGCATGTCGGCGCCCCACATCGCCCAGGCGCCGACCATTGCGACACGGTCGTTCTTGACTCCGGCGTCGTACATGGCGGCCATGACACGCTCAGTGCGCCACCGCTCCGTTACATTGCTCATCTCTGAGAACCTCCGTCCGGGGAGTCGGGAGCGTCCCAGGGCAGCGACCCCGAGACCCAGTGGGTCAGCTCCTGCTGGTCGTTGCTGTACAGGTGTCGCGGCGGCGTTACGAACGTCGCGTAGGGCTTGCAGCGCATCAGCACCCGGCCTTCCTGCTCTGCGACGGCTTTGACCGCCGGGCGCAGCTCGGCTGGCACAGGCTCACCCGACATGCGTTCAGCCACCGCCATCATCACGTCGATCAGAGTTTCGTCGTCGTCGTCGTCGATTACGGCGTCGCAATAGACCTGGAGGTAGGCGAACGGCCAGGTTTCGTCGAGCACGCAAAGGCTGACTTTGCCGTTTCGGGCGACGGCTTTGGCCTTGGCCCGATTACCCATGGTCGCGACGAGCAGGTCGTCGTTGTCGTCTGGGACGTAGTAGACGATCGACATCGCCGGGCCGTCCGATCGGCGGCCGTAGCCGAATACGCAGGTCCGGTGGGTCTGAACGAAGAGCCGCCGCTCAGAGGGCAGCATGTCGCGATCCGTCGGTGCCTGGAACGGATCCTTCGACAGCGGTACTAGATGCGCCGATGCGCGATTTTGATTCGTGGTGTCAGGGGTGATGCTCATGGCCTCAGTCCTTCCTGAAGTTATTATCGATTGATAATAAGAGTACACTCCGAACGATGGACCGCAACACCCCGACGCCGAACAAGGTGCGCCTGCGCCGGAACAGGGCCGATATCCGGGAGGCGCTGCTGGAGTCGGCCCTGGTCGAGTTCGGGGCCAAGGGCTTCGACGGCGCGTCGACACGTGCGATCGCGGCGCGCATCCAGGCGCACCAGCCGCAGATCAACTATCACTTCGAGTCCAAGAGCGCGCTATGGACGGCCGCGGTGGATCACCTCTTTGGGCTCTTGCAGGAGACATTCCGCGGCGTCTTCCCCGCGAATCCAACCGAGATCGGCGTACCGGCGCTCGCCGCGGCATACGCCGACGGGATACGCCGATTGGTGCGATTCGTGGCCGAGCACCCTGAACTCAACCAGATCATGGTGCATGAAGGCACGGCGCCAAGCGACCGGTTGGAATGGATGACCGACACCCACATCAAGCCGTTCTTCAACGGAATCCGGCCGGCGTGGCAGATGCTTCGCAACGCCGGCATAGCCGCGCCCATCGACAGCGAGATCCTCTACTACGTGCTCGTCGGCGGGGCATCGTTGCCATACGTGAACGCCGCCGAAGTCCGCCTGCTGACCCGGCGCGACCCCAATGATCCGACGTGGATCGAAGCGCACGCCGACGGATTAGTTGCCATTCTCCTGCCCGGACTCGCCGCACTTTAGCTAGAGATGCCGACCAGCCGGCTGTCCGGCGACGGGCCCGAGACGGGCCTCACCAATCCCTTGCCTGTTATCAGCGGCAGGTCCAACGCGGACAGGAGACCTGGTTTCGCCGCGCAGACCGCGGGAATCGCGTTGACCATCCGGGAAGCTCCGGCCATCCTCGCGCCGAGATCGTGATCGTGGTCGTCGGCCATCTCGAACTCGCACCGCATGGCGGGTGAGCCCTCGATTTCGACGCGGTACACGCCGCGGCCGGAGGCTCCGCCGAACCCGAGATCACGCGGTTGGATCGAGATGTGTGGCTGCGGCCAATCTGGTGCGATGTCGTCGTGCATACGGCTGACGTGGTCGATCACGAAGGTCGGATGGCCCTCGACGTACCCGGTCAACGTGGACCTCATCGCGGCGATTGTTCCGGCGGCGATGTGCCCGGTCGGGGTGTCGAACGACATGTTCGCGGGTATGCGCTCGACGGTTTCCTTGGTGTCGTCGACGCGAACCCCGAGGCCGTCGGCCAACTGGTGCAGCACCGGCCCCCAGCCGAAGGTGAACACCCCCGGCGTCGCCGCGAACGGAATCTCTTCCGGCGGTTTGCCGAATCCAAGGATGTCGTACACGGCGGTTCCGTCCGGATATGTCGCGTAGTTGAACATCTCGGTGACACGGATGGACTCGATGGTGCGGGAGACGCCCGACAGCGCCAGCGGCAGAACATCATTGGCAAATCCGCTATCGATGCCGGTGGTGAAGAATGACACCCCACCGGCCAGCGCGGCCTCGCGCAGTGGGTCGGTGAACGCGGGATCGACCGCATTGGGATACACCAACGGAACGACCGAACACGACACCACGTTCTTGCCAGCGCGCAGGATCGACACCATGTCGTTGACGGCCTCCAGCGGTCGCAGGTTCGCGGCAGCGGCGTAGACCACCACATCGGCATCACCGCCGAGCACTCCGGCCGCGTCGGTGGTCGCGACGACGCCGACCGCGTCAATGCCGCACAGCTTCCCGGCATCCTGTCCTGCCTTCACGTCGCTGTGCACGACCAGGTCCACCAACTCCAGTTCGGGGTGATCGATCACCCCCCGCAGGGCAATCACACCCATGGAACCGGGCCCCCACACCGCTACCCGAATGGCCATCGATCCTCCAAATATTAGGATGCTAGCTGCTACTATTCGGACAGATCGTAAGGAGGTAACCCTGTCCGCGTCAACGCCCAAGTCACCGCCAACCCGGCGGGCGATGGATGTCCTTGACGCGCTGGCCGCGTCATCGGCTGGTCTGACCTCCGCTCAGTTGGCCCGTCAGTGCGACATCAGCACGTCGACGTGCGCGTTGGTGCTGGGAGAACTCGAACGCGGCGGATGGGTCGCCCGCTACGACGATCGCCGCTATGGGCTGGGCAGCGGCTTGTTCGGTTTGGTTCGTGGCCTGCGCAACCAATTTCCCCTGCTCGACCACGGCCGAACCGCATTGGTCAATCTCCACGAGTGCCTGGCGGCCGGCTGTTCGATGTCGCGGATCGACGACGACCACCTCACCGTCGTCGACGCGGTGGGCCACGGCAGCGACGGCGAGCACGTTGTCGGACAGCGCTTCCCCATCGACCCGCCGTTCGGGCTCGTGGCGATGGCATGGCGAGACGATGCCGCGGTAGATCGGTGGCTGCGAGGAGTCACGCCACGGCTCACCCGGGCCGACATCGACCGATACCGGCAAGTGCTCGCCGATATCCGCGAACGCGGCTACGGCGCCTGGACATTCGACGATGCCCACGCGTCATTGCACGACCGTGTCGCCGGAATCTTGGCGTCGCTAGAGCCGACCGCCACGGTGGCACGGCAGCTGACCAACCTGATGACAATGGTCACTCTGCGATCCATTACCAGGACACTGGAAAAGGACCTGCCGGCAACGGAATTCGTTGTCCTCCCGATATTCGGCCGCACCGGCCAGCCCGAGCACCAGATCGAGATTCACATCCGCCGCCTGGAGGCCCTCACGCTCGGCGAGCTAAACGCTGCGCTCGCGAATGCTCAGGACGAACTCGCACCTGGTGCATCGGCCCACTGAAACACTTCACACGTTTGACAGTGTGGTGCTCATATGGCGCTGCCGCTCGCATCCCGACTTGGCACCGCGGCGGCGAGAGATGTCAGGATTTCCGGCATCATGGCGGCGATCTCCTCGTCGTCGACGGGATGGATGCTGGCGAAACGAGTGTGTGCGGCAGGCACCGACAGCTTGAGGTCATCGAGCACATTTGCCCCCGCGACGCGTGCTGACTTGCGCGCGTCATCGTGCGCCCACACCCCGCCGTACTGGCCGTGTGAAGCCCCGATGACAGCGACCGGCTTCCCGCTGATGACGCCGACCCCGAACGGACGCGAGATCCAGTCGATGGCGTTTTTGAGGGCGGCCGACATCGTGCCATTGTATTCAGGGGTCACGAGCAGAAGGGCGTCGGCGGACTGAACTTCGGCGCGCAGCCTGTCGGCGGCCGCGACGACCCCCGGCTGGTCGATGTCTTCGTTGTACAGGGCGACATCGGCCAGGCACTCGAAGATTTCAACCGAGACGCCGCTCGGAGCGAGCTTGACGGCCGCCTCGGCGAGGCGGAGGTTGTCTGAGCCGGAGCGCAGGCTGCCAACCAGCGCCAGAATTCGGGTGCCCATGGCGGTCCTTTCGTAGTGGATTCTGCTCAATGACGGAGTCTTGGCGGCAACCATGCCGCCAGTAGACATAACGACATCGACCTGACGAAACTGTGTCGCCACAGAGCTGTGGGTGTCCTGTGAACCTTGGCGTCGCGACAGCCGGTGTGACCGATAGCAGCCAGCCGGAATCCCTCATTTGGTGCCAGCCAGGATGACAGTGCCGGCACGCCCCTGAAGCCTGGACATCAGGATAGGCTGGCCCATCCCGTTTATAGCAGCCGTCATAAAACGTTGTGCAACAGCCGCTCTCCGCTATCACAACCAGGAGTAAGACCCAACCATGACCACTTCAGTACGCCGGTCCGACGAGGATATTCGACAGTTCGAAGCCCCATCCAGCTTGGCGCAGGATCTACAGCAGGTGCTGGTTGATCTGGTCGAACTGCATCTGCAGGGTAAGCAGGCCCATTGGAATGTCATTGGCACCAACTTCCGCGATCTGCACCTACAGCTCGACGAAATCGTCGATATCGCAAGGGAAGCCAGCGATACCATCGCCGAACGAATGCGCGCCCTCAACGCCGTCCCCGACGGGCGGACCGACACGGTCGCAGCGTCCACCACACTGCCGACGTTCCCGCCCGCCGAGCAGAACACCACGGAGACGGTGAACCTGATCACCACCCGGATCTATGCCGCAGTCAGCACCATCCGGACGGTCCACGATGCGGTCGACGCCCTCGACCCAAGCACCAGTGACCTCCTGCACGAGATCATTGACTCGCTGGAGAAGCAAGCGTGGATGCTGAAATCCGAGAACCGTAAAGTTTGAGGACACCGGAATGCTGGCCGACCTACAGCAGGCCGCACCCATTCAAAAGGCTTACCGCCAGCGGGAAAGTTTGCCTACCTGCCAACTTCAAATGCCCACCGTACCGTCAGCGGAGCATCGGGGCGGACCGAAGCACGCCTGGCGATTCTGACAGTCCGTCCTACCGTGGAGTTGTTGTTACACAAACTAATTGAGCCGTCCGAAAGGGCTAGTGATCTTATGCCGACCGATCCCCGCGAAGAGCGCCTCGCGCGCCGCATCGCCGACCTGTACGCCGCCGACCTGCAGTTCGCCGACGCCCGGCCCGTCGACGCACTGACCGCGGCGATCGAGCAACCCGGGCTGCGGCTGCCACGTATCGTACGCACCGTCATGGGGGCCTATGCGGAGCGGCCTGCGGTCGGAGAACGCGCTGTCAAGCTCGCCACAGATCCGGAAACCGGCCGCACTTCACTTGAGCTTCTGCCCTGGTTCGAGACTGTCACCTACCGCGAGTTGTGGGAGCGCGTCGGCGCGGTCGCCAGCGCGTTGAGCAATGGCCCCGGGCTTCGGGTCCAGCCAGGCGACCGCGTCTGTGTGCTGGGCTTCACGAGTGTGGACTACGCGACAGTCGACATGGCGTTGGTCCAGTTGGGCGCGGTGTCCGTTCCGCTCCAGACCAGCGCACCGGTCA
>JAVRPX010000629.1:0-5372 GCA_032161985.1 Mycobacterium sp. | reverse complement strand
ACTTTCAGGTGATCGAACATCTCTGGGACCAAGGACAATTCGCCGCAGAGTGCCTGCGCGTCTTGCGACCGGGCGGTGTGCTGTTGATGTCCACACCCAACCGGATCACCTTCTCCCCCGGCCGCGACACCCCGATCAACCCGTTCCACACTCGCGAGCTCAATGCCGAGGAGCTCACCGAACTGCTTACCGCAGCGGGCTTCGGAATCGAGGGCGTGTACGGGGTTTTTCATGGTCAGCGCCTCACAGAGCTCGACGAACGGCATGGTGGCTCGATCATCGACGCGCAGATCGCCCGCGCGCTGGCCGATGCGCCGTGGTCCGACGATCTGCTCGACGATGTCGCCTCTGTGACAACAGATGACTTCGACCTCATGGAAGCTGACGGACGCAACAGCCCCGATATCAATGAGAGTCTCGACCTGGTCGCAATCGCGGTGCGGCCGTGACGAGTCCTGAACCCGTACCCGGGCTGTTCACGCTCGTCCTGCACACACATCTGCCGTGGCTGGCCCATCACGGCCGCTGGCCCGTTGGCGAGGAATGGCTCTACCAGTCATGGTCGGCGGCCTACCTGCCACTGATGCGGGTGCTGCGCACACTCGCGGACGAAGAGCGCAGCCACGTCGTCACGCTGGGAATGACGCCGGTGGTCACCGCGCAGCTTGACGACCCGTACTGCCTATCGGGCATGCACCATTGGTTGGCCAACTGGCAGTTGCGCGCGCTGGAGGCCACGACGTTGCGTGAGACGGACGGGTTACGCGCGTTCGGAATTCGCGAACACGCCGAGGCCGGCCGCGCACTCGACGAGTTCGCGACGCTGTGGCGGCACGGCGGGAGTCCCCTGCTGCGCGGCCTGATCGACGCGGGAACCATCGAATTGCTCGGCGGCCCGCTGTCGCATCCCTTCCAGCCGCTGCTCAATCCGAGGCTGCGCGAATTCGCATTGCGCGAGGGCCTAGCCGACGCCGGCCAGCGGTTCGCGCATACACCGAGGGGCATCTGGGCGCCGGAGTGCGCCTATGCGCCCGGGATGGAAATGGATTACGCCGCAGCGGGTGTCGGCCACTTCATGGTGGACGGGCCGTCGCTGCACGGCGACACCGCACTGGGGCGCCCAGTGGCGGCGTCCGACGTCGTCGCATTCGGCCGCGACCTGCAGGTCAGTTACCGGGTATGGTCGCCGAAGTCCGGCTATCCCGGTCACGCTGCCTATCGCGACTTCCACACCTACGATCACGTCACCGGACTCAAGCCGGCGCGCGTCACGGGGCGCAGCCTGCCCTCGGATGCCAAGGCGCCCTACGACCCGCAGCGCGCCGACCGGGCGGTCGATATGCATGTCGCCGACTTCGTCGGGGTGGTGCGCGACCGGCTCATCAGTGAATCCGAACGGATCGGCAGGCCCGCCCATGTGGTGGCGGCATTCGACACCGAGCTGTTCGGGCATTGGTGGTACGAGGGGCCGGCGTGGCTCGAGCGGGTGCTTCGCGCACTGCCCGAGGCTGGGGTGCGCGTCGGCACGCTATCCGATGCGGTGGCCGACGGGTTCGTCGGCGCGCCCGTCGAATTGCCGCCCAGCTCTTGGGGTTCGGGCAAGGACTGGCAAGTTTGGGCGGGCGAGAAGGTGGCCGATCTGGTTCAGCTGAATGCCGAGGTCATCGACAGCGCGCTCACCACGGTGGACAAGGCGCTCGGCGAAACCGACGCACCGCCTGCCCGCAACTTCGTCGCCGACCAGATCCTGCGCGAAACGCTGCTCACGGTATCCAGTGACTGGCCGTTTATGGTGAGCAAGGATTCGGCGGCCGACTACGCGCGCTATCGCGCGCACCTGCATGCACACGCGACCCGCGAGATCGCCGGCGCACTGGCGTCCGGCCGCAGTGAGCACGCACAGCGACTGGCCGACGGTTGGAACCGCGCCGACGGCCTGTTCGGCTCGCTCGACGCAAGGCGCCTCCCCCGATGAAGGTCCTGACGGTGTCGTGGGAGTACCCGCCGGTGGTGGTCGGCGGGCTCGGCCGCCATGTCTACCAACTGGCCACGGCGCTGGCAGCGGCCGGACACGAGGTCGTCGTGCTCAGCCGTCGCCCCAGCGGTACCGACCCGAGCACGCATCCGTCGACCGACGAAATCGCCGAAGATGTACGGGTTGTCGCCGCCGCGCACGACCCGCATGAGTTCGACTTCGGCGCCGACATGATGGCGTGGACGCTGGCCATGGGGCATTCGATGGTCCGCGCCGGTTTGGCTATCAAGGGCCGACGCAATCAGCCGTGGCGCCCCGACGTCGTGCACGCCCACGACTGGCTGGTCGCACATCCGGCGATCGCGCTCGCCGAATACTTCGACGTCCCACTGGTTTCCACCATCCACGCCACCGAGGCCGGCAGGCATTCGGGCTGGGTGTCCGGTCGGATCAGCCGCCAGGTGCACGCCGTCGAATCGTGGCTGGTTCGCGAATCCGATTCGCTCATCACCTGTTCGGCGTCAATGAGCGACGAGATCACCGAGCTGTTCGGCCCCGGCCTGGCCGAGACCCGGGTGATCCGCAACGGAATCGACGCGGCGCTGTGGCCGTTTGCGCGTCGCCAACCCCGAAACGGCCCCGCGCAGCTGATGTACTTGGGACGGCTGGAGTACGAGAAGGGCATCCACGACGCGATCGCTGCACTGCCACGCATCAGGCGTTCCCACCCCGGTACGACGCTGACGATCGCGGGCACGGGAACCCAACGGCACTGGCTCGTCGAACAGGCACGAAAACAAAAGGTGCTCAAGGCAACAACGTTCGTTGGCCATCTGGATCACGAGGAACTCGTGCGACTGCTGCACACCGCAGACGCCGCCGTGCTGCCGAGCCACTACGAGCCGTTCGGCATCGTCGCGCTCGAGGCAGCGGCCACCGGCATCCCGCTGGTCACCTCCAACGTCGGCGGCCTCGGCGAAGCGGTCATCAACGGGCAGACCGGCATGTCCTACGCGCCACGCGACGTCGCAGGCCTGGCCGCGGCCGTCCGCGCCGTGCTCGACGATCCCGACGCGGCACAGCGCCGCGCGATCGCCGCCAGGCAACGCCTCACTTCGGACTTCGACTGGCAAACCGTTGCGGGCGAAACCGCGCAGGTCTACCTCGCTGCCAAGCGCCGCGAACGCGAACCGCACCGGCGGCGCGTCATCGTCGAACACGCACTGCCCGACCGGTGATCGGCCACCACTAGCAAGATCTAGTGGCCGACGAATAATCGCTCGCACCCCGCGAGCGTGCGCAAAGTGCACATCAATACCGGCGTGTCGCGGTGCAGACACGCACAGTCGCGGTAGTAGCCGCTAGCGGGCCGCCTTCTTGCGTTCGATATCGGCCAGCGCAGCGGCCAGCTCGGCGCGTTCGGCTGCCGACGTCTCCCACGCCACCTGCCGGTTCTTGACGACCTTGGCAGGCGCACCGACCGCTATCGCGTAGTCGGGGATGTCGCCCTTGACCACCGCGTGCGACCCCAGTACGCAGCCTCGCCCAATCGTCGTGTTCCGCAGAATGGTCACCTTCGTGGCGATCCAGGTGTCGGGCCCGATCCGCACCGGGCCCTTGAGGATGCCCTGGTCCTTGATGGGCACGCTGATGTCGTCCATCCGGTGGTCGAAGTCGCACACGTAGACCCAGTCCGCCATCAGCACCGAATCCCCCAGCTCGATGTCGAGGTAGGTGTTGATGACGTTGTCGCGGCCCAGCACCACCTTGTCGCCGAAACGCAGCGAGCCCTCGTGGCAGCGGATCGTGTTCTTGTCGCCGATGTGCACCCAGCGGCCGATCTCCATCGTGGACAGTTCAGGCGTCGCCTGGATCTCCACGCCTTTACCGAGGAAGACCATGCCGCGGGTGATGATGTGCGGGTTGGCGAGCTTGAACCTCAGCAGCCGCCAGTATCTGACCAAGTACCACGGCGAGTAGGCGCGGTTGGCCAGCACCCACTTCAGCGAGGCCACCGTCAGGAACCTGGCCTGACGTGGATCGCGCAGCCGCGAACCCCGCCAACGCTTGTGCAACGGTGCGCCCCACATCGTCGTCATGGCCGGAAAGCCTACGCGAGCGCTCCAGTGTCATTCCCGGGTCGCTCCGCTCCTGCCGTCCGGTGGCGAACGGTTACCCTCACGTGGGCTTCAAGACCAGGAATAGGAAAGGACCCTGTGTTCCGGCGACTGATAGTGCTGGCGTCAACAGCGCTGATCACCGGTGTGCTGGCCGGCTGCGGGACCACCGATTCCTGGGTACAGGCGCACGCCGCGGACGGCTGGGCCGCGCAGTACGGGGACGCCGCCAACAGCAGCTACTCGCCCGTCGCGGGGGCCAACGCGCTGCGGCTGGAATGGCGGCGGTCGGTCAAGGGTGACCTGGCCGCGCAGGTGGCGCTCGGGTCGGGCCGCTACCTTGCCATCAACGCACAATCGGCTGGCGGATGCTCACTGATGGTGTGGGAGACGGACAACTACGCCCGCCAACGCTGGTGCACCCGGCTGGTGCAGGGCGGCGGCCTGTCCAGTCCGCTGTTCGACGGGTTCGACAATCTCTACATCGGCCAGCCGGGCGCGATGCTGTCCTTCCCGCCGACGCAGTGGATCCGGTGGCGTCAGCCGGTGATCGGAATGCCTACCACGCCAAGGATTCTCGCGCCGGGTCAGCTGCTGGTAGTCACGCATCTCGGGCAGGTGCTGGTGTTCGACACCCACAAAGGCATCGTCGTCGGCACCCCGCTGGACCTGGTCCCCGACGTCAATCCGCTCGACGCCACGCGCGGACTGGCCGATTGCCAACCGATGCGGCCACGATGTCCCGTGGCAGCGGCGCCTGCGTTTTCGTCGGCCACCGGGATTGTGGTGATCAGTCTGTGGGAACCGAACGCCGCGGCCCCGGTCCTGGTTGGGCTTCGCTACCGTGCAGGGCAGACCCCGCTGCTCACCCGCGAGTGGACCAGCACCGCGGTGGGCCAGGGGCCGATCGCCAGCCCGGCGCTCTCCGCGGACGGGTCCACCGTGTACGTCAACGGTCGCGACGATCACCTGTGGGCGATCAACACCGCGGACGGCAAGCCGAAATGGTCAGTGCCGCTGGACTATCTGGCGCAGACGCCGCCTTCGGTGTCGCCGGACGGCCTGATCGTGGCGGGCGGAGGTCCTGGCAGCAAGCTGGTCGCGGTCCGCGACGGCGGCGACAAGGGCGAGGTGGTGTGGACCCGCGACGACGTCGTCCCGCTCTCCACGTCGAGCCGGGCAGGCAACGGCGTCGGCTACACGATCGCCAGGGACGGCGAGAACGGTCAGGCGCTGCTGGTGTTCGATCCGGCCGACGGCCACACCGTCAACACCTATCC
>JAVRPX010000628.1:0-2867 GCA_032161985.1 Mycobacterium sp. | reverse complement strand
CGCATGCCACAGCCCTGGTGGCGTGACGAACGCGCCACCCGCCTCCCGGTCGACGCGGGTCGGATTGACTATGTCGCCCCGCGCGTCCAACCGGCTGCCCAGCAGCGTGTAGCAGCCAGGCTCTGAGTCGAGGATTAGATCGAGCGCGACCGACTGGTGGCGGTGTGGGCGCTGCACCTGATCGGGTGGCAGCAGGCCGAACATCGCCCACAGCACGTGGGTGATGGTCATCGTCTGTTCCTGCTCAGCGTTGGCCAGCAGAACGCTGACCCTGCTCTTGTCGTTGCACCAGGGCGCGACGCGATCTCGTCAAGCCGGCCCACCGCGTCCTCGCGCCGGAACTTCGTTGCGTTAAAGCGTGGTTCGACAGCCTCTACGCCAAGGTGACGAAGCAGCGGCTCGTCGTGCACCCAGTACAGCACGGCATCGGAGTGAGCGTAGAACGTGGCTTCGCTATGGGCGGGCAGTGTGAGGAAGTCGCCCTTCTCCCAATCCACAAGTCGTCCGTTCACCGCCGAGAAGCCACGGCCGCAGATCGCGTAGTACAACTGGGACGTGGCATTCGGGTTCGTGGCAATCTTTTCGCCCGCACGGATTCGGACGAAGTGTGCAATCAGCGCCGGGCTTGTCGCGGGTCCGCCGGTGATGCCCAGTTCATCAGACAAATCCAACGGGATGATTTGAGTGGGGCCGTCGGCGTAGAGTTCGCGGCTGAACGCCTTGATCGGAATCTTCGAAGTGTGGCCGGACCCGATCGGGTTCGCGGCCTTGGAATACTCGAAGTACCGTGCGTCTTCAGCCCAGGCCTCGAAGCGCCCTTCGAACCCGTACTCGGCGACATTTGTCATCGGCGCCGGAATCGTCGGGTCCAACGCGTCCTCGTAGATTCCGCCTCGGAAGAGATCTGCAGTCACTGTTCCTCGTTTCTTCGGGCGCGTCGCTGAGTGCTTACCTTCGTCAGTTCGGCGCGCACAGCCTCATCTCAGGATTCCGCTCGACCGTCAAGAGCACATCGGCGCCAACAAGTAGGTACTGAGTACCGCTGGCAGGAGCCATCAATGGGCGTCAGCGGTGACGACGTGAGATCGCTGATGACCGACTATGGCTGAGAGAGCAGGAATTGCGCTGGCGAAGAACCGCAGCGCCGAACCCATTGAGGCCAGGTATGGATGTCCTTCTAGTAGGCGAGATCGAGCCGTCGCTCGCCAAGGCCGTGGAGGCGAAATATCGAGCGCTGCAGCTGCCTAACGACGCCACCCGCCCTGCCTTTCTCGCCAAGCACGCAGCGTCGATCACCGCCATCGTCGATGGTGGGCCTCCCGGCGTAGACGCCGATCTGATGAAGGCGCTGCCGAATCTTGGTGCGATCGTGCACCAGGGAGTCGGCTACGACACCATCGACGTCGACGCGGCGGCCGGACTCGGCATAGGGGTCAGCAACACCCCCGACGTGATCAACGACACCGTTGCCGACACAGCCGTTGGCCTGATGCTGGCGACGATGCGCGGCCTGTGTAGGGCAGACACCTTTGTCCGCTCCGGCCGTTGGCATCTCAGCGGCGGTTATCCGCTGGGGAGAGACCTAAGCGGTTCACGGGTCGGCATTCTCGGCCTTGGCCGGATCGGATTGGCCATCGCGCAGCGACTCGTCGGCTTTGATTGCGCCATCGCCTATCACAATCGCCGCCAAATACCCGGCACCCCTTTCCGCTACGCGGCCTCGCCGGTCGCGCTGGCTGAGTCGGTGGACGTGCTGGTGGTTGCGACGGTTGGCGGCCCAGGAACCAAACACCTTGTAAACCGGGCGGTCTTGGAAGCTCTCGGACCCTACGGCTATGTCATCAACATCGCCCGCGGCAGCGTCGTTGATCAGGACGCTCTGGTTGAACTGCTTGTTGCGCGGCGGTTGGCCGGCGCCGGCCTGGATGTTTTCGCCGACGAGCCTTATGTACCACCGGAATTGTGTGCGATGGACAATGTCGTGCTGCTACCGCACATCGGCGGCGCGACAGTCCGAAGCCTCTCGATGATGAGAGAGCTGGTGTTGCGGAATCTCGACCAGTACCTCAGCTACGGGACGCTGACGACGCCGGTCGTAGGAGCGAACAGGCGCGCGCATAACGGGATTCATAAGTGTTCTGGTTTCAGGGCATGAGATCAAGCGAGGAGGTGGCGGTCATGGCCGCTCCAAGCGAGACGCTGGTTCGCGGCGCGCACCCGTACGAACCCCCAGCGATCAGCGGACTTTTCGATCTCCTCGATCAGCAGGCGCATGATCGACCGGACGCCCGGGCATTGGTGGTCGGAAGCGATCGAGTCCCTACCTCCTACCGCGAACTCGCCGCACTGGTCGACGACGTGGCCAATCGCCTGGAGAGCTCGGGGCTGCGCCGAGGTGACGCGGTGGGCCTTGTCGGCGCCAACAATGCCGATTTCGTCGTCGCTCTCCTTGGCGCGGCGCGAGCCGGGTTGGTCGTCGCTCCTCTGGATCCCGTGCTGCCCCGGTCGGAGCTGACCACGCGCCTCGAAAGGTTGGGAGCCCGGGCGCTTCTCGTCGGCCGACCCGCACTCAACGCTGAGCCGGTAGCGCGCTTGGGCATCCCGACTTGGAATCTCGAAGTAGACGTTGCGGCGGACACGACCCCGGCCGTCACACTCGACACCACATCGGGTTTACTCCGACGCCGGGAGCCGAAAACTGGGCTCTCTGAACGTGATGCGCTCGTCCTGTTCACATCGGGTACCACCGCCCAGGCGAAAATGGTCCCGCTGACGCACGAGAACGTGGCCGCCTCGGTCCGCGCGATTTGCGTCTCGTACGAGCTGGGTCCCGACGATGCGACGGTCGCAATCATGCCGCTGTTCCA
>JAVRPX010000627.1:0-4377 GCA_032161985.1 Mycobacterium sp. | reverse complement strand
TTTGCGTCTTCTGTTGGACAAGGCCGATGCCGTTTCGTAACCTATCTGAGACTTTTGAGCAGTTTCGACGCGGCTTCGTCACGGCAGTTGAAGGGCGCAAATCTTGAGGCTCGACCGCACGCACCGGTCCATCCGTGGTTTCAGACGGCCTTTGGTAGGTGCGATAGCTGGGTTAATGATGCTCGGGAGCGTTATCGCAGGCCATGTGCAGGCCGATCCCGCAGACGATGCCCTGGCAAAACTCACTGAGTTGTCTCGGCAGGCCGAGCAGACCACCGAGGCCATGCATTCCGCCCAGCTGGATCTGAACAACAAGCTGGCAGTGCAGCAGGCAGCCGAAGCAAAACACACAGCCGACGCGGCAGCAGTGGATTCCGCCAAGGCCCAATTGGCAACATTTCAGTCATCGGTCGACAAATTGGCTGCAGCGCAATACATGGGCGGCCGTACCGACGGTCTGGATGCGATGCTGACCGCGACCTCGCCGCAGGGTCTGATCGATCAGCTCGCGGTCCAGCGGGTGATGGCCGCCGAGATGTCGGCACAGATGAAGAGCTACCGCGAAATCGGCCAGCAGGCCGAGCTGGCCGAGGCGGCTTCTGCCAAATCGGCCGCCGACGCCAAGACGGCCGCCGAGCAGGCCGCCGCGGTGCGCGCCGATCTGCAATCCAAGCAAAGCAAACTTCAGGTGCAGGTCGCGGTGGTCAAGTCCCAGTACCAGGCTCTGACGCCCGCCCAGCGTGACGC
Organism: Mycobacterium sp.; assembly: GCA_032161985.1. GTDB lineage: Bacteria > Actinomycetota > Actinomycetes > Mycobacteriales > Mycobacteriaceae > Mycobacterium. The sequence continues at coordinate 3,630 of JAVRPX010000627.1, read as the reverse complement.
CCTTGCGGCACTGCCGCCCGTCCCCGCGCCGCCTGCGCCGGATGCGGCGCCTCCGGCAGATCCCGGCATTCTGGCCGCGCCGCCGGACGGCATCCCGCCGGGTGACGTCGCACCGCCAGGAGCCAACCCAGGAGGCGGGAGCCCGGAGGCCGCCACCGTCATTCAGGCCGCGCTGAGCCGCATCGGCTCGCCCTACTCGTGGGGCGGTTCCGGCCCGAGCGCCTTTGACTGCTCCGGACTGGTGATGTGGTCGTTCCAACAGGCAGGCGTTTCGCTGCCGCACTCAAGCCAGGCGCTCGCCCAGGGCGGACAGCCGGTGTCGATGGACCAGATGCAACCGGGCGATCTGGTCACCTATTACTCCGACGCGTCGCACGTGGCCATCTACATCGGTGACGGAATGATGGTGCACGCGTCGACCTATGGCACGCCGGTGCGAGTCGCTCCGGTGGACAATGCGCCGATCTTCAACGTCCGCCGCTACTGACCGTCGCCGGGTCGGCGTTCTCCTTGTCACCGAGCTGATCTGCGCGCTGATTCTGGTCGGCAGGTCGCACCCGGCACCCGCGCACCCTGTCGTGGCAGCGCCCGCCTCGGTCACCACACCCACCGCCGCGTCGACCACAGAGAATCTGGACGACGGTCGCACGGTGCACCTCGTCGGTCTCGGCGGAGCGCACACGGCGCCATTGCTGACGCGCATCGCCGCGCAGATGAACGATGCCGCCAAGGCGGTCACGGCGTTCTGGGGACCCGACTGGCGACGCGACGTCGTCATCGTGGCCGCCGCATCGGACGCCGAGTTCGGGCACCTCGCGGGCGGTGGGTCCGACATCGCAGCCACCACCACCGCCGAGAGGATCATGTTTGCACCGGGCGCGGCCGCAATGACCGATGCGTCGTTGCGAATAGTGTTGCGCCACGAGCTTTTCCACTTCGCATCGCGCGCCGACACCGCCGCCGACGCACCGCGCTGGCTCACCGAGGGGGTCGCCGATTTCGTCGGCCGTCCGCCGATACCGCGACCCCCGGACGCCGCTGAGCTGGCGACCATACCCACCGACGCCGACCTGGACGCAGCAGGCCTCGCAGGGTCCGTGGCCTACGACCGCGCGTGGTGGTTCAGCCGGTTCGTCGCCGACGCGTACGGCACCGCCACGCTACGGGCGCTGTATCTGCGGGCCTGCGGTCGCGGCCATCCCGACGTCGCCACCGCCGTGCGCGACGCCCTCGGTGCGGACCTGCAGGAGGTCCTGGCCCGATGGCGGCACTGGATGTCCGGCTAGCCTGACAGGCGATGAGCCGGGTCCTGCTGGTTAGCAACGACTTTCCGCCGCGTCGCGGCGGCATCCAGTCGTACCTGCAGGAACTGGTCGATCACCTGGTCGCGGCGGGGACGCACACGCTCACGGTCTACGCGCCGAAGTGGAAGGGCGCCGACGATTTCGACCGCGATGCAGCCTACGAGGTAGTGCGCCATCCGGGGACGTTGATGCTGCCCGTGCCGCAGGTGGCAGGCCGGATGCGTCAGCTCATCGATCGCCACGACGTGGACACCGTGTGGTTTGGCGCTGCCGCGCCGTTGGCGTTGATGGCGCCGCTCGCCCGCGACGCGGGTGTCGGCCGGGTCGTGGCCAGCACCCACGGCCACGAGGTCGGCTGGTCGATGTTGCCACTGGCGCGAACTGCGTTGCGGCGCATCGGAACTGGTACCGACGTTGTCACCTATATCAGTCAGTACACGCGTGGCCGGTTCGCCTCGGCGTTCGGCGCACACGCCGCGCTGGAGCATCTACCGCCCGGTGTGGACACCGACCGGTTCGCGCCCGACGAGGTCGCCCGCGCCGAGCTGCGTGCTCGGTACCGGCTGGGGGAGCGGCCGGTGGTGGCGTGTGTGTCGCGGCTGGTGCCGCGCAAGGGCCAGGACATGTTGATCCGGGCGATGCCTGCGATCCGGCAGCGGGTGCCCGGCGCCGCCCTCGTCATCGTCGGTGGCGGCCCGTATCGAACTGCGCTGCAGCGGCTGGCGCACAGGTTCGGAGTGGCCGAGCACGTGGTCTTCACCGACGGGGTTCCCGGTGACGAATTGCCGGCGCACCACGCGCTGGCCGATGTGTTCGCGATGCCATGCCGCACCCGCGGCGCGGGTCTGGACGTCGAGGGCCTCGGCATCGTCTACTTGGAGGCGTCGGCGACGGGTGTGCCGGTCGTCGCGGGCGCCTCAGGCGGGGCACCCGAAACCGTCAGGGACGGCGAGACGGGTGTGGTGGTCAACGGCTGGGACGTCGGCGCGATCGCGGCGTCGGTCGGCGACCTACTGGCAGACCCCGACCGGGCCGCACAGATGGGCGACGCGGGCAGGCGATGGGTGGTCGACAACTGGCAGTGGACGAACAAGGCGCAACGGCTCGCCGAACTGCTCTAGCCATAAAGCGCCTCGATATCGCTGGCGAACTTCTGGGCGACCACCTTGCGCTTGACCTTTAAGGTCGGGGTCAGCTCCCCGGTGTCCTCGGTGAAATCGACAGGCAGGATGCGGAACTTGCGGATCGACTCGGCATGGGACACAGCCTGATTGGCGTCCTTGACCGCGAGGTCGATCTCGGCCGTCAAATCGGGATCGGTGGCCAGATCCCCGACTGTGGCGTTGGCGTCCTTGCCGTTGCGCTGCTTCCAGCCGGGGAACGCCTCGGGGTCGATGGTGATCAGCGCCGCGACGAAAGGCTTGGCGTCGCCGACGGCCATCGCCTGGCTGATCAACGGATGCGCCCGCAGCCGGTCTTCGAGGATGGCAGGCGCGACGTTCTTGCCACCGGCGGTGACGATGATCTCCTTCTTGCGGCCGATGATCGTCAAGAAGCCGTCATCGTCGATCGCGCCGAGGTCGCCGGTGTGGAACCAATCGTCGGAGAAGACAGCCTTGGTCTCCTCGTCGTTGTGCCAGTAACCGCTGAACACCACACCGCCCTTGACGAGCAGTTCGTCGTCATCCGCCAGCCGCATGCTGTTGCCGGGCAAAAGCTTTCCGACCGAGCCGACCTTCACGTCGTCGATCCGGTTCACAGTGATCGCCGCGCTGGTCTCGGTCAGCCCGTAGCCCTCATAGATGGTCAGGCCGACTCCGCGATAGAAGTGGCCGAGCCGGGCACCCAGTGGCGCGCCGCCAGAGATCGCGCCGCGGCAGTCGCCGCCAAGCGCAGCGCGCAGCTTGCCGTACACCAACCGGTCGAACACCGCGTGCTTGGCCTTCAGCAGCAGGCCAGCACCGCCGGTGTCCTGCGCCTGGCTGTATTCGATCGCGGTTTGGACTGCCTGCTCGAAGATCCAGCCCTTGCCGTCGCTGCGGGCGTTTTGTTCGGCGGTGTTGTACACCTTCTCGAACACCCGCGGCACCGAAACCACCAGCGTCGGCTTGAATACCCCGAAGGTGGGCACCAGGTTCTTGATGTCACTGGTGAAGCCGAGCGTGACCTTGTTGGTGAAGCACGCCACCGTGATGGCACGGGCGAGCACGTGCGCCAGCGGCAGGAACACCAACATCCGCTCGCCCTTGGCGAGCAGCGTGGGGAAGCACACCTTCGCGCCGCGGATTTCGTAGAGCAGGTTGGAGTGGGTCAGCTGGCAGCCCTT
>JAVRPX010000626.1:0-4496 GCA_032161985.1 Mycobacterium sp. | reverse complement strand
TGACGCTGTCACCGGCCTTGGAGATCAGGCGGGCGAACGGACGCAGCAGCACACCACCGGCCGCACCGGTCACGGTGCCGTGCGCGTTGGAGACCGCCACCTTGCCGTGCGGACCCGACACGTCGACGGAGAACGTCGCCACTTCCTGAATGCCCGGACCGTTACCCAGGTCGGCAGAGATCGACACACCCGGGAACAGGTTCGGGGTGATCACCTGAAGCGTCTGTGGGACACCGCCGCCGCCGCCGGTGAACGCTGTCGGACCGATGTTCGTGTCGTCGAGCAGGATGTTCGGCGTGGTGTAGCTGAAGTTGATGCCCACACCCAGCGACCAGGGGAAGCCGATCTGGTAACCCAGCTCGAGGGTGCCCTCAAACGCATCGGCACCCGCGCCGGCCACGTTGTACACAGCGCTGCCCGAGTGGAACCACTCACGGGTCAGCCGGTTGCGGTCCAGGGGAAACACACCGTCGAGGAAGGTGTCCCACTGCTGGATCGTCAGCGTCCGGTCCTGGCCGTCGACCAGGATCAGCTGGTTGTCCAGACCTGCGTGAGAGGTGCCCGTGCTCACGAACAGAGCGGCGATCGCCGCGACCATCGCGATCAGCACCCGACTGATTGCCTTCATGTTCTCCCTAGCTATGTCGACGGTGAACCAGCCGGTTCACCGTTTGTTGTTATCCGTGCCTGGCGCTACCGCTAACCAGACACGACGCGTGAGCATGGTGTGACGCAAATGAGAGACCTCACATGCTGCTCTTACGTTTCACTCATCGTTGACAGGAGGAACATAACGGGGAGGCATCGCCCCGGCAACGCGTGGGCGTCATCGCCACTGATTTCGCCGGTCAGGACCTGGAGTTTGCTGGAATCTCGTTACCGGGACCACGCATGCGTCGAGGGGCCGATGCCGTTGCCACCACTAGGTAACTCGGAGGCTTTCGCCTCGCACATCGGTAACAGATTCTGACGCCGGGCAACGGCCTGGCGTTTTCCGCGCTTAACGCGAAATCACAGGTCAATCATGGTGAGGCGGAATGTTGTCCCGCAACCACCTGTCGTGCTCTGAGGCGTCGTCCGGCGAAAAACTGTCAGGCTCGTCAACCGGTAACTCGCGCAACGGATCCCCGAAGATCTTGTTAACTGCATCGCAGGTGCGCTTTGGAGGATCCGTCACAGCACGCTCCATGTGTGACGAAGATCACATTCTGAGAAAGATAGCCGTGCACGCCGCGGTAACCACCGGGCCGTCGGCGCAATTTGCACTCGGCGTCCCGCCGTCGACTGCGACGCCATGTCTGCGTCGCAGCAGCGGAAGCGCACGAAGTCCAACGTGCCTAGATCTCCAAGCTGGATAGCTGACCGATGATCTGGACCGCCAGCGGGCTCAGCGTTGCCATGCCGTCGCGGACGGCGGCCCGTGAGCCAGCGAGATTAACTACGAGCGTGCTGCCGGAAATCCCGGCGAGTCCGCGGGACACGCCCGCCTCGACGATTCCGGCCGACAGCCCGGAGGCACGCAGCGCCTCGGAGATGCCGAGCAGTTCACGGTCGAGGATGTCGCGGGTCGATTCGGGGGTGACGTCACGCGGGGTGACACCCGTGCCGCCGACCGACACGACGAGGTCCACTCCCCCGATCACCGCCGTGTTGAGCGCATTGCGGATCTCCACCTCGTCGGCGGAGACCACGACCACGCCGTCGACCACAAACCCCGCCTCACCGAGCAGTTCGGTGACCAACGGACCGCTGTGGTCCTCCTCGCCATGAGCAGTGCGGTCATCGACGACGACGACGAGCGCCCGGCCCACCAACTCCCCTGGCTGTTCCATGAGTGCAACCGTATATCTGGGCACGGACAGTGGCGCGGCCACTCTCAGCGTGGTCGTGCCCGGCGTGAGGCTCACTGCTGTGCCTTGCCAAGGGTGACCTGCACGGTCTGCGGCTTACCCGACGAATCCAGATACGTCAGCGTCACCTTCTCGCCGGGGGCCTTGGACCGAACAGCGGCCACCAGCGCGTCGGCGCTGCCGATCACCCGATCGTCCACCTTGGTCACCACAACGCCGCTTGGCAGCCCCGCCGCCGCTGCGGCACCGCCGCCGGTGACCTCGACGATCTTCGCGCCGTCGACGCCGGAGTCGTTGCCGACCTGGACGCCGAGCGAGGCGTGCGACGCGGTGCCGCTCTGAATGAGTTCGTCGGCGATCCGCTTGGCCTGGTCGACCGGGATCGCGAAGCCCAGCCCGATCGAGCCGCTCTGGGCCGCCGGACCCGCGTCGCCGCCCAGCGTCGCGATGGCCGAGTTCATCCCGACCAATTCGCCGCTCATGTTGACCAGCGCGCCGCCCGAGTTGCCGGGGTTAATCGCCGCGTCGGTCTGAATGGCGTCGAGCACGGTGTTCTGGTTCTGCGGGTCACCGCCCGCGGCGACCGGCCGGTTCAGCGCGCTGATGATGCCGGTGGTCACGGTGCCTTCCAGGCCCAGCGGTGAGCCGATGGCCACCACGTCCTGGCCCACCCGCAGGTTGCCCGAGGAGCCCACCGTGATCGGGTTCAAGCCCGATGCGTCCTGCGCGCGGACCACCGCGATGTCGCTACTGGGGTCGGTGCCGACGACGGTGAATGTAGTTGTGCGACCGTCGGCGAATGTCACCTTCGTCTGGGCGCCCCCCGGTCCGCCGGGTGTGCCTTTGGCCGCGGCCACAACGTGGTTGTTCGTCAGGATCAAGCCGTCGGAGGACAGGATGATGCCGGAGCCCTCTTCGGACTGCCGACCGAGGTCGACCTCCAACTTGACCACGCTGGGCACCACCTTGGCCGCGACCTGCTCAACCGAGCCGGCAGGCAAGCTGGCGGCAGGCACACTGGGCGCCAACCCGGTGGCGCTGGAACTGGCCGAAGGGCTGTCCGGCTGCGCGAGTAGAGCGACTCCGCCGCCGATCCCTGCCGAGACGATTGCCACTGCGACGGCGCCAGCGGTCAAAGCACCGGCGCGGGAACGCTTTCGGGGCGCCGGCGGGACCGGCATACCGGACGGCTGCGGGGCGCCGCGGTACGGATCGTAGGGCGTCCGAAACGCCTGTGGCTGCTGGGTCGCGTAGCGCCAGTCGTACGGCTGGTGCTGCTGGTACGGACCGGGCCGGTGGGCACCGGGGTACCCGGGCGCCGCTTGCTGTTGATGGCCGCCGGGCCCGGGGCCCTGCGGCGGTGGCGGCGGCGAGTACCTCGGGTGGTTCGTCATGACGTTGCGATGCTCTTCCTGGAGTAGGTTCCGACATCTGGAACAACGACGGATGCAAGCTCAGGGTGCCCATCTGGGCTGAGAATCCACTTAGAGAACTTTCGGGACATCCCCAGACTTCCTCCCCGTCAAACGAACGCCCCCATCAAGCATTGTCGGCGCTGACCACCGGCTCGTCCATTCCGGTGGGGCGTGTCGTCGGAAGCGGCCTGCCGGGCAGCACCACATGCATCGACGTTCCGGGTGGTTGCCCGCCGGGGACAGTGTCCTCGACGCGCAGCGTTCCGCCGTGTTTGACCACAACCTGTTTGACGATCGCCAGACCCAGCCCCGAGCCGGGCATGGCACGCGCCGACGTCGAACGGAAGAACCGCTCGAACACCAATCGCCGCTCCTCCGGCGGAATGCCCGGACCGCGGTCGGACACCACCAGTTCGGCATGCAACGGGTCGATCTGAGTCAATCGGACACCGACCCGGCCACCGGGTGGGCTCCATTTTGCCGCGTTGTCGAGCAGGTTGAGCACCGCGCGCGCCAACCCACCGCCGTCGCCGTACACCTGCCATCCGGTGACCGAGACGTCGAATTCAATGTCGTTGCGGCGCCTGCGAACCCGCTCCAGAGAGCGGTCCAGCACCTCAGACACGTCGACCGGTTCATGGACGATTCCGCCTGCCTCATCGCGGGTCAGATCCACCAAATCGCCTACCAGCGTGGATAATTCCTCGATCTGCGCAATCACGTCGGTCTGCAGCTCGGCCATCTCGTCCTCGGGCAGCCGCGGCGCGCCGGGCGCCATCGACGCCATCAGCAGCTCGACGTTGGTGCGCAGCGACGTCAACGGGGTGCGCAGTTCGTGGCCTGCGTCGGTGACCAGCCGCGCCTGCCGTTCACGTGATTCGGCCAGCGCCCGCAGCATCATGTTGAAAGCCTCAGTGAGACGGGCGAGTTCGTCGCTGCCGAACACCGGGATGGGTCTCAGGTCGTCCGTGCGCGCGACCCGTTCGGCCGCCTCGGTGAGTCGTGCCACTGGCCGCAGACCCGCGCGGGCGACCGCACCGCCCGCGATGGCTGCCACCGCCACACCGAGCCCGCCGACGATGAGCAGCACGGTGCCCAATCGTTTGAGCACCTCGCCCGTCGGCGCCAGGCTCTTGGAGATCAGCAGCGAGCTGCCGTTGGTGAGGTGCACGGCCAGCACCCGCTGGTGGTTGGCGGTGCGCAGCGACATCAGCAACTCGCCCTGCACCAC
>JAVRPX010000625.1:0-4445 GCA_032161985.1 Mycobacterium sp. | reverse complement strand
GACCTGTACTTCGACCCGAAGACCGCAATGCTCTTCGGCGACGCGAAGTCCTCGGTCGCCGAAATCACCCAGGAACTTAAGGTTTTGTGACGATTGACCGGGCTCTGCGACCGCCAGCAGCTAATCTCACGCACTGTTCGCGAGCAGGCTGTCAACCGTTGTGTCGTTGCTCGGCGCCGCGGCGGCCATCAGAGTGGCGTGCGCTTCGTCCGGGTCGGCGCTCGGAGGTACCACCAGCAGCGCAATCCTGTTGCGGTCGAGCCCGAGAACTTCGACGGTGTTTGTTGGCTGACGTTGGTAACCGTCGAGCCGAACCCGTCGCCCGCCTGTCGCGAGTCTCCTGGAGGCTTTCGGCCATTCATTGATGTTGTACATCACGCGGTCTATGCGCCCGAGCCGAACAGACAACACCGCCAGCAGATCTGGCAGCTCCGCGGCGAGGTCGTCACTGCGTGGCCACCAGGCGCCGTCGACGTACCCGCTATGAGGCGCCTTGGGCTTCAAGCGCAATCGCGGCGTATGTTCCGGCGGCGATTTCCGTTGCCCGGCGTCGGTGCGATCTTCTAATAGCGTCATGTGACGCTCCTGTCTTGACCGCGAACCGGCCAAATCCTGCGAATCGACGATGACGCAACCTTGAACGGTCATGTGACGAAGTACCGCCGATACTCAATAGCCTACTCGGGTTGTCCAGCACGAGCCGTGCGGTGGAACACCCGGCGCCGCCATCGACGGTTCGCTACTCTAAATCGTTGTGCCGCATCAGGATCGGGACGGTCGGTCCGCTGGTGTCAGCGTGTCGGTCAGACCCAAGAGCAGCAGATCAAGTCCGCGGTCGAGCTCAGCGGCGCCGTCGTAGTTGGCCAGAGCCGATGCCAGCGCGCGCACGTGGGGGAACTCGGTCACCGTGAGGCGGTGCAGGCCTAGGCGCAAGACATCATCGGTCTCCTCGGGTCGCTCGATGACTTCCTGCAACTCGTTGAGGATGTGGCCATGCAGGTATCCGAAGAGCACCCGGTAGATGTGCAGTGCATCTGCCCCGCTGATGCCGGCCGAGGTGAGCAGCGCGAGTACGTGCTCCAGCGGCCGCAACATCCCCAGCGGCCGCCGGCCCAATGGCGTAGCAAGCGGTCGAGTCACCAACAGCGGCACCACGTTTGGGTGTGCGAGGGCGAGACGCCGGAAGTCGTGGGCCACGGCACGCAGCTGACCCGTCCAGTCCGGATCTGTGGTGTCCACCCGTAGTTGTCCAAGCACCATCTCGGCGACACCGTCGAGCAGTGCCGCCTTGTTCGGCACGTGCCGATAGATCACTGTGGGATCCCGGCCCACCTCGTCGCTGAGCCGGCGCATGGACAAGCCGTCGACACCGTCGCGGTCGACGATCCTGAGTGCGGATTGCAGAATTACAGATCTGCTGACCTGGCCGTCGTCCTGGGCGGTGGCCGCGGTGGGCAGATCAGTTCCGGCGGCGACCGCACCGGGCGCGGGCCGTTGTTTCGTCATCGCGGGCACTACATCCCTTCGCTGATTCCAGATATGACACATCGTATGTTAACGCTATGCGTCCACAATGTTGACACAGTCGCGAAACTAGCGTGTACTGAAGGCCTACCAGCAGATGAGAGGCCTCGAGTGCTTGTCATCGTCGGAGTGATTGTCTTGCTCACCGCTGCGATCGTCGCGATCGTCGGCGTGCTGAGCAACGCTGGGGGCGGGCCACCCGCTGACCGATTTTTCCGTGTTCGGATTTCACCTCACGGGGTCGACCGGCACGTTGTTCCTCTTTGGGATCGCGGTCGGCGCGGTGGCGGCGCTCCGCCTCTGCCTACTGCTGACGGGACACTCGGTGACCGGGAAAGCCTCCGACTGAATTCCACCCAAGCTCTACCGATCTAAGGGGCCGATATGGGCACCAACACAACCGTTTTGCTCGTCGTCACCGCAATGGCGGCACTTGTGCTCGCCGGCGTGCTCGCGGGCGTCGTGTACAAGACGCGCGCCCCGAAGCGGGTTGAGACGGTCCGCGATGAGGCCGAGCGGGACGCGCTTCGACTCAGGCATAAAGAAGTGCTTGCCGACGAGTTCGATGCGAGGGCCCATGCAGCCCAAGTCGAGCTCGACATCAAAACGGTCCAGGCGTCCAGCCTGAAACGGCAAGCGACGGTCCATCGCAGCGAAGCAGTCACGTCCCGCGACCAACTGAACGAGCTCAGGGACAGCTCGGACAAACTAAGTGCAGCCGCACGGCCAACCGGAACAGCCCCGCCCGCTGGATGACGGCACTGTTGACCTATTCGGTCGGTCTGTGTCGGGCGCGGGCGCGGCGCACGGCTTCGTCGACGACTTGTTGAGCCACGTCAGACAATTTGCGGTGTTCGGCTTGGCTCATCTCCCGCAGGTGGGTGAACGCGTCCTCGACGCTGCGCCCGGTGCGTCCCCGGATGAGGCCGATCGCCTGATCGATCACCGGGCGCGTCGACAGCGCCTTCTGCAACTGGACAGTGAGAGACAGCGCGCCGGCCAGGATCTGCGCGTTGTGCACCGCGACCGCCGCCGGTTTGGCGAACAATTCGCCGAGTTCGGCCGCGTGCTCATCGAAGACGTCTTTGCCGTGGGCGTATACGTTGATCGCCCCAACCACCTGATCTGGCAGCAGCAGTGGCAGCGACAGGGCACTGTGCACACCTAACCTGCCAACGCGCGGACCGAACCGCGGCCACATCTTCTCCCCACCCAACGACCCGGAACGCACCGTGCGGCGTTCCAGCGCCGCTGTAATGCAAGGCCCCTCATGGAGAGTCACGTACTGGATTTCGTCGATCTCGGCGACAAACGGAGCGCTGGCCGCCAACGCCGCCACCATGTTGCCCGGCCGGTCGAACCGCAACAACGTCACTCCAGCACCATCGGCGCCCGGTATCGCGCCCACTGCGAACGAGGCCACCTCAGCCAGCAACTCAGGCAACCCGAGACTGCCCGCAACCAGGCCCGCGAGGTTGCCGATGCCGGCTTGTAAATCGGCGTCATCGGCGCTGACCTGCTCCGATGTCCGCAATCTGTCATCGTCTGCGGTGAACTCCGCCATCGCCGGCACCTGCGCTCACAATCCTGCCAGTGCCCGATGTGCGTTGCGGCCACCGACCACATATTCGCGGCGTAGTCGTCGCGGGATGACTCCTACACTAATCGGCTTTGAGCGGCAGGCTCGCGACTCCGACCAGCTGCCGCATCTGACCGTGCTAACCACTCCAAAGGGTGTAGCGTCATGGGTGCTGAGAATCTCAGCTAGTCCGGGATGGGTTCGGCTGTCCGCCGCTGAACTCAAGGAGCACGGCTCCGAACCCCCACACGCCGGTGATCGTCTGCCCGTCGGGATCACCATGACTCACACACTTGTTCTTCCCACTAAACCTCCATCACTCGCGACGCGTCACGCAGCGCGATTCGACACCCGATGGACGATGTCGTCGGTGGCCATTGTCAGCGCATACGGCGACATCGACGGGTCAAACGCAAGCACTCTCACCGATTACGCACTCGTGGATGCGGCGGGCTGCAGCGGACTGGTCCTGGATCTGACCGGCCTGAAATTCTGTGGTACCGAGGGCTTCTCGGCGCTGCACAGAGTCTCGGTAAGCTGCGCGCACGCTGGCATAGGGTGGGTGGTGGTACCTGGTGCCGCGGTCTCCCGCCTGTTACGGCTCTGCGACCCCCACGGATCGCTGCCCACGGTCGACACCGTCTGTGCGGCACTGGCTAATCTCCAGGACCAGCACGCGGGCGTGTGACAGCTCTTCGCCAGTGAGTACGGCGTACACGGTCCCGCAACGCGCTTCGCAGCCCGATTATCGGGCCACCCAATCGGGTTACTGACGTAGCGGCGGCGCTGAACTTCCGTTCCGAAGCAGTTTCCGGCGCGTCGTCGCACGTGGCCACGAGGAATCCGTCGGGGAGCGCCAGTTTGTGGATGGTTCGCAGGGTCAAAAGATATTGGTGCACAAGGGAACCGCTGGTGTAAGGCAGGTCGTACTTGTCGCAGAGCGCCCGAACGCGCACAGCGATCTGTGCGTAGCGGTTACTCGGCAGGTCGGGAAACAGGTGGTGCTCGATCTGGTAACACAAGTTGCCGCTCGAGAACGCGAGCAGCCGGCCGGCTTTGAAGTTCGCGGAACCCAACATCTGTCGCAGATACCACTCGGCCCTGGTCTCATGTTCGAGTACGTCGGCGGTGAATTTCTCCGCGCCGTCAGGGAAGTGCCCACAGAAGATCACCACGTACGCCCATAGGTTGCGCACAAGGTTGGCGGTCGCGTTCGCAGCCAAAGTTCTGCGCCACCGAGAACGGCTCAGCGCCGGTAAGAGCACGTAGTCCTTGGCCGCCTGGCGGGCAACCTTTCCGATCAGCGCCCTTGCCTCCGTACCCCTTTCGGCGGCTGTTCCCG
>JAVRPX010000624.1:0-3508 GCA_032161985.1 Mycobacterium sp. | reverse complement strand
GCCGACGACAGGATCAACGCCTACATCGGCGTCGGCAACTACCAGGCCGCTACCCAGGTGGCGCTTGGCACCGGCGAGGACGACTCCACACCGGCGTTCGACAAGCTGGATTCGGCGCTGAGCAAGGGCATCGCGGAGAGTCGCAGCCAGTTGCGCAACGACATCCTCAACGCGCGCCGGGTGCTGTCCGGCGCGACCGTCGGCGCCGCGGTGCTCTCCGAGACGGCCGCGGTGGCGGTGGCGCTGGGATTGTGGCCGAGACTAAGCGAGTACCGCTGATGAGCGCTCGCGCGAAGAACAGAGAGCGCTGATGAGCGCTCGCGCGAAGAACAGACGGCCGGGGTTGAAGCGTTGGTTGGGTGTGCTTGCCGCGGCGGTGCTGCTGAGCGGCTGCACACAAGGAGGCGCGGTGATGCCGACACCCGGCGTCACACTCGCGCCGCCCACCCCCGCGGGCATGGACGAGCTGGCACCGGAGCCCGCACGGGCACCCACAGGCGAGCCGGAATGCAACCGCACGGCGAGCCTGCGCCCCTTCAACAACCGGGCCGAGGCCGACGCCGCCGTCACAACCATCCGCAACCGCGGCAGGCTGATCGTCGGTCTCGACATCGGCAGCAACCTGTTCTCTTTCCGCGACCCGATCACCGGCGAGATCACCGGCTTCGACGTCGACATCGCCGGCGAGGTCGCGCGCGACATCTTCGGCACCCCGTCACAGGTCGAGTACCGGATCCTCTCGTCGGCCGACCGCGTTGCCGCGCTGCAGAACAATCAGGTCGACGTCGTCGTCAAGACCATGACCATCACCTGCGAGCGCAAGAAACAGGTTGGCTTCTCGACGGTGTACCTGAACGCCAACCAACGGATCCTGGCCGCGCGGGATTCGACGATCTCACAGCCGTCCGACCTGTCCGGCAAGCGGGTGTGCGTCGCGAAGGGCACGACATCGCTCGAGCGGATTCAGCAGATCACCCCGCCGCCGATCATCGTCGGGGTGGTCACATGGGCCGACTGCCTGGTGGCGTTGCAGCAGCGACAGGTCGACGCGGTCAGCACCGACGACTCGATCCTGGCAGGCCTGGTGAGCCAAGATCCGTACCTGCACATCGTGGGTCCCAGCCTCAACGAGGAGCCTTACGGGATCGGCGTTAACCTGCAGAACACCGGGCTGGTCCGTTTCGTGAACGGCACGCTGGAGCGGATCCGCCGAGACGGCACCTGGAATACGTTGTACCGCAAGTGGTTAACGGTGCTCGGTCCCGCTCCGGCGCCCCCGGTCGCGAGGTATACCGACTGATGGCCGAGTCGAGGCAGGACCAATTCGACGAAGCTCCGGGCACCCAGCCGGCCAGCATCGACGACCTCGAGATCGACAGCATCTCGACGATGCGTCCGATGGCCACTCAGGCGATCTTCCGGCCGCACTTCGACGACGACGACAGCACGTCGGTCGGCACGGAGGATACCGAGCCGCACGACCATGCCACGGCGGTGACGAGGCTCTCGCCGTTCCGCCGCCTCGGCGGTGGCCTTGTGGAGATTCCTCGGGTGCCTGCGGTGGATCCGCTCGAGGCGCTGATGACCAATCCGGTGGTGGCCGAGTCGAAACGGTTCTGTTGGAACTGCGGCCGTCCGGTGGGCCGATCGTCGCCCGACGGCCATGCGTTGTCGGAGGGCTGGTGCCCGCACTGCGGAAGCGCGTATTCGTTTCTGCCGCAGCTTTCGCCCGGCGACGAGGTTGCCGATCAGTATGTGATCAAAGGCTGCATCGCGCACGGCGGCCTTGGCTGGGTGTACCTGGCCTACGACAAGAACGTCAACGACCGCCCCGTCGTGCTCAAGGGCCTGGTCCATTCCGGCGACGCCGAGGCGCAGGCGATCGCGATGGCTGAGCGCCAATTCCTGTCCGAGGTAACACATCCCGGGATCGTGAAGATCTACAACTTTGTCGAGCACGAAGACAAGCACGGCAATCCGGTCGGCTACATCGTAATGGAGTACGTCGGCGGGACGTCGCTCAAACAGGGCAAGGGTGACCGGCTTCCGGTGGCGGAGGCGATCGGCTTCATGCTGGAAATCCTGCCTGCGCTGGGTTATCTGCATTCGAATGGGCTGGTCTACAACGACCTCAAGCCGGAGAACATCATGGTGACCGAGGAGCAGCTCAAGCTGATCGACCTCGGTGCGGTGTCGCGGATCAACTCGTTCGGATACCTGTATGGCACACCGGGTTTCCAGGCGCCTGAGATCGTCCGCACCGGCCCGACGGTGCCGACCGACATCTACACGGTCGGCCGCACACTGGCTGCGCTGACGCTGAACCTGCGCACCCGCAGGGGGCGCTTTGTCGATGGGTTGCCCGAGGACGACCCGGTGCTGACTGAATACGACTCGTTCGGCCGGCTGCTGCGCCGCGCCATCGACCCGGACCCACGGCGCAGGTTCAGCAGCGCGGAGGAGATGTCGGGCCAGCTGCTGGGTGTGCTGCGCGAGGTGGTCGCGCAGGACACCGGGGTGCCGCGGCCGGGCTTGTCGACGGTCTTTTCCCCGTCGCGGTCAACGTTCGGGGTGGATCTGCTGGTGGCGCACACCGACGTGTATCTCGACGGCCAGGTGCATTCGGAAAAGCTGACCGCGCAGGAGATCGTCAAGGCGTTCCCGGTGCCGTTGGTCGACCGCGCCGACATCGGTGCGACGGTGTTGTCGGCGACGGTGCTGAGTCAGCCTGTGCAGACGCTGGATTCGTTGCGGGCGGCCCGGCACGGAACGCTGGACTCAGAGGGCATCGACCTGTCCGAGTCGGTGGAACTGCCGGTGATGGAGGCCCGTGCGCTGCTGGATCTTGGCGACGTCGCGAAGGCCACCCGCAAGCTCGACGACCTGGCCAACCGGGTCGGATGGCGTTGGCGGCTGGTGTGGTTCCGTGCCGTCGCCGAGATGTTGTCGGCCGACTACGATTCGGCCACCAAGCATTTCACCGAAGTGCTCGACACCCTGCCCGGTGAGCTGGCGCCGAAACTCGCGCTGGCCGCGACGGCCGAACTGGCAGGCGATGCCGATGAGCGCAAGTTCTACAGCACGGTGTGGGGCACAGACAACGGCGTGATCTCAGCGGGGTTCGGGCTGGCACGGGCACAGTCGGCAGGTGGTGACCGCGACGACGCGGTGCACACTCTCGACGAAGTGCCAGCCACATCACGGCACTTCACGACCGCACGTTTGACGAGCGCGGTGACGCTGCTGTCGGGCCGATCGATGAACGAGGTCGCCGAGCAGCACATCCGTGACGCCGCGCGCCGCGTGGAAGCCCTGCCCGACACCGAACCGCGGGTGCTGCAGATCCGCGCGCTGGTGCTTGGCACCGCGATGGACTGGCTGGCCGACAACACCGCCAGCACCAACCACATCCTCGGCTTCCCGTTCACCGAACACGGACTGCAACTCGGCGTGGAGGCCTCGCTGCGGAGCCTGGCGCGAGTCGCACCCACGCAGGCCCACCGGTATG
>JAVRPX010000623.1:0-3696 GCA_032161985.1 Mycobacterium sp. | reverse complement strand
GCCGAGAAGTTGCAACAAAGGAGCGGCCAGCCCACCCACCATCGCGACGATGAACGCTATGCCACCGACCAGTCCGACGAAGCCCAGCCGACGGCTGATCCCCCGATAACCCGTCGAACCTGTGCGGCGCCACTGCATCCAGCAGCGCCCACCCAGTGCCAGGACGCCGAAAGCGATGTAGAGCGCGAGTGCGACCGCATCCATCGTCAGTCCTTTCATGAGAATCACGAATCGTCATCGCTGCGAGTTCACCCTCGCGGACGCTGTTTGGGCTGCGCGGGAAGTCGAAGCGTCGGCCACTCTGTTCGATGACCTCTACGAAGATTGGCTAGCGTCGTTCGGCCGAGACGGCCGCCGCCCCCCGAACCGGGTCGCATCCATCCGCGATCGCCCGTACAAGTCGCCGTTACGCATTACGCTATATATGTAATGATTGCAAAGATGGCGGGTGCCAAACCGAAGGTCGCGGTCATCGGTGCTGGCCCAGGCGGCATCGCGATGGGCATCCAACTCGCCGCTGGCGACTTCGACTTCACGATCTTCGACCGCGGCGAAGGATTCGGTGGCACCTGGCGCAACAACACCTATCCCGGTGCCGCATGCGATGTGCCATCGCACTTCTACTCCTACTCGTACGCGCTGAATCCGCGGTGGACCAAGACCTTCGCCAACCAGCCGGAGATCCTCGCCTATCTGGAGAAGGTCGCTGCCGACAACCTGCTCGGCGACCACCTCGTCGCGCGCAGCCGCGTCACGACCCTGCGGTGGTCGGACGCCGAGCGGCGCTGGACGCTGGAGACTTCGGACGGTGCGCGCCATCAGTTCGACGCCGTCGTGACCGCCGTGGGGATGCTGGACGTCCCCAACATCCCCGACATTCCCGGCGTTGACCGATTCGGTGGCCGGGCGTTCCACTCGTCGAATTGGGATCACTCCAAATCGACTGCGGGTGAACGGGTTGCGTCCATCGGAACGGGCGCCAGCGCCATCCAATACGTGCCGGAGATCGCCCCGGACACCGCGCATCTGACGGTGTTCCAACGGACGCCGATCTGGGTGAGCCCACGGTATGACGAACCCTTCACCGCCGAGCAGCAGGAACTCTTCGAACGCGATCCGGAAGAAGCCCTCAAGGTGCGGGACGCGGCATTTCAGGCCTACGAGTCAGCCAACTTCGCCGCCGATTCGACGATGACCAAAGAGCTGACGGAGATGGCCTACGCGTATCTTCAGCGGAAGGTGAAGGATCCGCAGCTGCGCGCCAAGCTGACGCCCTCCTATCCCGTCGGCTGCAAGCGGCCGCTGCAGTCGCGCGCCTGGTTTCCGACGTTCGCCCTTCCCAACGTGCATTTGGAGACGTCTCCCATCGTGGAGTTCACCGAACGAGGTCTGCGCACGGCGGACGGCGCTGAGCACGAGGTCGACACCGTCATCTATGGCACCGGGTTCCACGCCGCCGACTACCTGCGCAGCCTCGACGTGCACGGCGCCAACGGGCGGCGACTGCGCGACGACTGGCGGGACGGTGCCGCGGCCTATCTCGGCACGGTCGTGCCCGGCTACCCGAATCTGTTCACCCTTTACGGACCCAACACCAACGGGGTCACCTCGATCATCTACATACTCGAGGCGCAGGCAGAGTTCGTGCGCCGCCTCCTCGACGGCATGGCCCGTCAGCGGGTGCAAGCGGTCGAGGTCAGGCGCGACGTCCACGATGCGTACAACGACGAGATCCAACGGGCGATGCAGGACACCGTCTGGCTGGCGAACTGCAACAACTATTACCGTCATCCGAACGGCAAAGTGGTCACCCAGTTCCCATACAGCGGAACCAGGTTCGTGACAATGCTCGCCGAAGTAGACCTGGACGGATTCGACCGGATCGAGGCGACCGCGTGATCGGAGTCCACCACACGGCAATAGTCACCGCCGACGTCGAGCGGTCCATCCGATTCTGGTGCGACGGCCTGGGATTCGCCGAGTTGTTCGACCACACCTTCACCGGCGACTGGCCGACATTGTTTGACGCCCGCACCGACAAACTGCGCTCGGTGTTTCTTGGCGATCCGACCGCCCCCGACACCGGCATTGTCGAACTGGTGCAGTTCGAAGGCGCCATGCCCGGTCCGCCGTCGTCGTCGGCGCCGGCATTCGGTTTCTTCCTGCTGTCGCTTCAGCGGGAGGTCGACGTGACACTCGCCGGGCTGGCGGCGCTTGGTTTCGACGACGGTGTGCGCCGCATCGAGATGCCCGCACCGGGCGGCAAAGCCGTTGTCATGGCGGTGATCACCGCGCCGGACGGTGTGCGCGTCGAGCTGATCGGTCCGCCCGAGTGATCGCGATCGTCACCGGAGGAGGATCCGGGATCGGAGGCGCGGTCGCCGATCGGCTGCGCAATGCGGGCGCCGACGTTGTGGTGTGGGACCTAGACGGCGGCGATATCGATTGCGACATCAGCGATCCCGCTGCGGTTGCCGCCGCGATCGACCAAACGGTCGCCGACCACGGGCCACCCGATCGACTCGTCGCCTGCGCAGGCATCGGGGCGTCAGGGCTGCTGCTAGAGCAGGCGCCCGCCGACTGGCAGCGCGTCATCGACACCAACCTGACGGGGACCTGGCTGACCATGCGGGCCACCGCGCGGGCGATGGTCGACGCGGGCTCCGGTGGATCGATCGTCGCCGTGTCCAGCATCAGCGGAACGCTCGCCGACCGCGACATGGGCGCGTACTGCGTATCCAAAGCCGGCATCGACATGCTGGTCCGCGTCGCGGCAACCGAATGGGGTGCGCACGGCATCCGCGTCAATGCCGTCGGTCCCGGTGTCACCCGCACGCCGATGCTGGCCAAGCCCGAGCAACTGCCGGGATGGGTCGAAGGCCTGACCGAACGCACTGCCCTCGGGCGTCTCGGCGAGGCCGACGACGTGGCGGAGACAATCCTCGCCGTCCTCGAAATGTCTTGGGTCACAGGACAGACGGTGTTCGCCGACGGTGGCCTGGCTTTGCACAGCCCTATCGACGCATACGGTCAGGTGCAGCGTGTGATTGCTCGCCGGCAAGCCGGTTCTGCCGAACGATGAGGTAGCGAATGGTCAGCAGGATCGCAGCAGGTACGGCCATCAGCGAAAGCACCTGAAAGAGTTGCGCCATTACGCGCCCTTGTCGGACCGGTGCATGCCAGGCGCCGCGCTCCGCGACATCTGGTCGTAAACCTGCCACCAGACCATCTCGTGCTGCAGCGCCGACATTTGGCCGCTCGCCAGCCGGTCGTCGGCTTC
Organism: Mycobacterium sp.; assembly: GCA_032161985.1. Classification (GTDB taxonomy): domain Bacteria; phylum Actinomycetota; class Actinomycetes; order Mycobacteriales; family Mycobacteriaceae; genus Mycobacterium. The sequence goes on along the minus strand of JAVRPX010000623.1, from coordinate 416 downwards.
CATCAGTGTGGCCGCCAACTCTTCGATCCTGTCGCGGGCGGCTGCCGAGGCGGGATGGTGGTAACCCACCGTCACCACTATCGCGCGGACGCCGGTGCGTAGTGCGCCTGCCATCGCGTAGACCACCGCGCCGGAGCCGAGGCACGCGGCCGTCGAAACGGCGACCGCGGTCCACGGCCCGGTCAGGTTGTTGAAGAAAATCTCGCATACCACCCACACAAGGGCACCCCACAGCGGCCAACCCCGCGCGACCCGCACCAGGCGTCGCTCTGACTCGCTGAGGCCGGGCGGGTAGACCACCAGCCGGTAGCGCGTCACCCCGAAGCGGTCAGGCCGGATGTCGATCGAACCCCACGGACGGTCACCGTCGAGTAGCCGCAGCCAGCCGTGTCGGAGCAGGCCGGAGCCCGTTCGTC
>JAVRPX010000622.1:0-5185 GCA_032161985.1 Mycobacterium sp. | reverse complement strand
TGAGCACACGACGGTCGGCGCCATCGTCTACCGGTGGGGCATCGTGAATCAGGGACGCTTCGCCAACTCGTATCAACGAAAGTTCGGCGAAACACCGTCGGACACCTTGCGTGGGCGCTGACCCTTCTGGTCACTATTGCGCGCCAATCGAACAATGTTCTGCGCAATCCGTACGGTTTGTCCGCCGTCGCCTGCATTTGACTGGAGTTGTGACCAGGCCAGACGACCGCGACGATTCGGCTGACGGAAACATCCCGCCGTTGACCGTCCAGCTGGACGTCATCCGGCCGGCGGTGCCGCTCCTGCGAGCGTCCGGCGTGCTGATCACGGCGACGGCTGACACGCTGCTCGATCATCTCGACCGTGAGATCGGCAACGGGGCGCGGGCAATCGTGCTCGACCTGACCGGGTTGGCTGTGCTGGGTGTCGACGCCGTCCCCGCCCTCGTCGAGGTCGCGCAGCGAGCGGGAGAGGTCGACATCGGCCTGTACGTGGTCGCAAGCAACGCCATCGTGATGCAGGCGCTACGCACAACCGGCGAGCTGGACCTCTTCGACGTGTACGGCGACGTCGCGGACGCCATGGCCGCAATGCTCTGACGTCAATCCGGTGTGACGGTGGTGAGGCAGAACGGATGACCGGCGGGGTCGAGGAGAACGCGCCACATCGATGGTTGTGGTTGGTGGCCGGTCTGCCGCCCACCCAGGGCGACGGCACGCGCCACCGCGTCGTCCAACTCACTCACCGAGACGTCGAGGTGCATCTGCTGTCGCTGACTGCGTTCGGGCCAGCTGGGTGGGACGTGATCGTCGACGCGCATCATGGTCAGACACTGCACGCGTCTGAAATTGCGATGACGCCGCCGTCGGGGCTCTCGAACAGCTGGTGTGTTCCCGCTGAATGAGTCCAACCAGACGCTTGTAGCGCTAACATGAGGACGCAATTCGGCACCGTCATAGGGGGATTCATGCCCAGACGCGCACAGACACAGCACGGAATTTTCATCAGCCACACTGCTGCTGAAGCGGATGTCGCCGAATGGCTGAAAACCGCGGTGAATCGGGATTTCCTTGGGGCGCTGAGTATTTACGTCTCTTCCGATCGGGAGACGATAGCGGCGGGGCAGCGCTGGCTTGACGGCCTCGGCGAAGCACTGAAGACGGCCGATCTTCAAGTGTTGGTGCTAAGCCGGGAGTCGGTGAAGAGGCCCTGGGTTAACTTCGAGGCCGGCGCAGGCTGGATTCAGGGCATCCCCATCGTGCCCGTGTGTCATTCGGGCCTGGACACGAGCGAACTCCCAGTGCCACTCAACATGCTGCAGTCGATTGTCCTGACGGCGCCCGAGGGACTCGCAAAGCTCTATGACGCGATCGCAGGCATTCTTGGGCTCAATACGCCAGCAGTAGATTTCGGGAATCTCGCCGCCCAGGCCCGTGATCTGGAAGCAAAGCACGAGCAGGCGACTTCGCCGATCAAGATCATCGAGTATCCGCGCGTCCTGTGTGCAGCCAGCGCTGCGTACGCGCAGCCTAGGTATGGCTTCGACCTCGACGTCGCGGTAGTGGAGAAGCACTTTCCGAACCGCGTCACCGTCGATCGGGCGCTCAGCAGTTCCACCCTGCTCGACCGCCTTGCCAGCGATCATTACGACATCGTGCATTTGGTGTTGAGGGTTGATCCGGCGACGGGGTCGTTGCTCTTCGATGCCTGCGGGCCGCAAGAGGATGTCGCGCCCGGCAACGACGTGATGACGTCCGAGGGGTTCGCATCACTGTTGACGGAGTCGGCGACGCGGCTCGTGGTTCTTGCCACATGCAAGGCGTTGTTGTTGGCCGTGGACGTCGCCCGCGTGGCGAACATGGCGGCGAGCGACGAGGACATCCATGCCGCAGAAGCCGTCGACTGGGCGGATCACTTCTACGGCCTGCTGGCCAAAGGGAAGTCCGTCCACAAGGCATTCGACCTAATGCGGTCACAAAACAAGTTGGCGATCCGCGCGGTGTACCAAGAGGACGTCAAATTCGCATCGCGGCAGGGGTGACCCGCGCGGTCAACGCAAAGCGGCGGCCAGATTCGACGGCAGGCCCCCTGGTAAATGAATTCGAGTATGGGCAACCCCTGCGTTCCCTTGCGTCATCGCTTGAGCCGCCTTCTCAGGCCCACAACGGCTCCCACAAATACGGACGCGCGAGCGGCGCAGGGAACGGTGTCACTGACAAACAGATCCGGCTACTTGCCACGATCGGAGCAAGCGCTGTTGTCACGGTCGGCGCCGACAACGCTTTCCGCTACCGATGCGACGCCAGCAATCAAGGGCCGCACCGTTTCCCTCCGAGGAACAGGGTCTACCCGGATAGGTTCACAAGAAGGTCCGGGCCAGCCAGTGGGCCGCCGGGCTGCTGCATGCGGCCACCTTCGTCGAGGCCGCCGAGATCGATCGCCGCGTAGCCGAGTTCGGTGATCAAGTGTTGCACCATCTGCTTGGATGCGACGTCGTCACCGGAGACGAACAACACCCGCCTCGCGTCACCCTGTCGAGGCCCTTTCTCGAAGTTCGCCATGGCGATCGAATTGAACGCCTTGACCACCCGCGCACCAGGTGCATGCTCGGCGACGATGATGCTGGCGCTGCGGCCCTGCAGATCAGCGAGCTGCAGCGGATTGAAGGTGACGAAAGGGTTCGTGGCGTCGACGAGGATTCGGCCCTGCCAATCGGGTAGCGGGTCGAGCACGTCCGGTACAGCGGGCCAGGGCAGCGCAAGCAATACGAGTTCTTGCGCGGCGGTTTCGGTCACCGAGGCGGCCTCGGCACCGATGCCTTGGGCGACGGGTGTCAGGGCATCCGGGCCGCGCGCGCTGGAAAGCTTCACGCGGTGGCCCGCGCCGATCAGCCGGTGCCCCACTGCCAGGCCGACTTGCCCCGCGCCGAGGATTCCGATTTGCATGTTTCTCCTAAAGGTCAGCAGCACCGCGCCGACGCGGTCCTGTCGATGGGTGTTGATCGGTAATACGATGTGGCACAGGGCACTACATAGTTAGCCTGATCAGCGTACGAGGACGATGCGGCCGCCACTGTTCTTGCGATGCGGATTGAGCGCATCGGAAAACTGATCGAACGACAGGGTGCGCCGCGCATGGCTGCGCAGACGGAGCCCGGCAACCTTGAAGAGGAGATCCCCTAGCTTGTGCCCATTCGGGGCGACAATCGTCGGAACATAGTCAACGTCTGAACGGGTAACCGGCGTTGTGGTGTCGCTGACGGAGGTGAACCTCCCGCCGGGGCGCACCACGCCGGCGGCAACGGAAAGGTCACCAGCGATGTGTATTGCCGTGTCGACTCCCCCGCCAAAGAATTCCCGCACCGCCTCGATTGACTGTGTTGCAGTTGCGCCCTCGGGGATGACGACGTCGGCGCCGAGCCTCCGTGCCAGGTCGGCCTCCTCGGCGGGTGTCACCGCTGCGACGACGGAACCGTGTGCCTTCGCCAGCTGGAGCGCGAATCCGCCGACCTCGCTCACAGGACCGTGCATAACCAACTTTCCCAGCGTTGTGGCTCCCAGTGCGCCGATTGCATCGAGCGCTGTGACCCCGGCCAAGCCCACACTGGCGGCTTGCGCGACGCCGACGCCGTCAGGGACGGGGGCAAGCGAGCCCGCCGGAACCGCCACCATCTCCGTGAAAGTTCCGGGCTGCCCCGGCGTCGGCATCAGCGCACCAGCTACGTACATCCCGACGTCGATGTAATCCACGTCATCCCCGACGCTGGCCACCCGGCCGACGAAGTCGCGCCCCAGCCACACGGGATCCAGCCGACCCGTCAAGCCGATGTGGCGCCCCTCAACCGCGGCTCGATCGAAATCGGTCACCGAGGCGGCCATCACCTCGACAACGACTCCGTCGGGAGCGGCGACCGGCTCGTCGACGTCGAACAAGCGCGGCATGAAGTCCGGCCCGGTCACTCCCACTGCCTTCATCGCTGACCCCTCTCCCTGTCGTGCGTTCGAACCGATGTCTGGTTAAACAATTAAGTGATGCGAGCATTCCCGGTTCAAGGATTAAGTAAAGTGAAGGCATGAGTGCCGCGAACGAGACCCGGTGGCTAGACGAACAGGAACAGCAGGTCTGGGCGCAGCTGTCGACGATGATCCTCAGGTTGCAGCCGGTTCTCAGCGCACAACTGCAGCGCGAGTTCGGTATCAGTCAGTTCGAGTATCTGATGATGGCGCGGCTGTCGGAAGCGCCGGGATCGATGCTTCGGATGAGCGCGCTTGCCACGATCACCGGCAGCTCACTTCCGCGGATGTCCCAGGCCGTCGGCCGCCTCGAAAAGCGAGGCTGGATGTCGCGGCAGCCCGATGCGGAGGACAGTCGCTATACGGTCGCGGTGCTGACCCCTGCGGGACTTCGCCAACTCCAAGAAGCCGCCCCCTCGCACGTGGCCGCGGTGCGCGAGTTCGTTTTCGACCGCTTGACGCGGGCCCAGGCCGGGCAGCTAGGCGCGATTTCGCAGCGCATTCTCGACGGACTGCCCCCAGACGACAGTTGGCCTAGCACCACACAGTGTTGAGCCCTCGGCGATCCGCGGCCCCCAAGTGGTGTAGATCACTCGAGTTCGCGGAATCGCAGATCCGCGATCCCACTTATAGCTGGCAGGACGTCACTTAAACATTGAAGTGACTACAGGTGGGAAGAGGTCCCAATGATGAGCGCCGTCACACCCTTGGTAGTCAGAATGGGCAGGTTGACCGTCCGGGCAGCACTGTCCTCCATTTTCGCCACGCTGGCCGTCGGCGCGATCCTCGTCGGCTCGTTTGCGGCACCGGCCTCATGGTCTGCCAAGGCTTCTGCGGCCAACGACTCGTGTGCCAGCGTCGAGGTCGTATTCGCCCGCGGTACAAATGAGGCACCCGGTGTCGGCGCAACCGGTCAATCGTTCGTCGACGCGCTGAACGCCCGCATGCCGGGCAAGACGGTCGACGTGTATGCGGTGAACTACCCCGCATCGTTGAACTTCGGCCAGACCGCCGACGGAATCGTCGACGCCAGCAACAAGATCCAGGCGATCGCGGCGAGCTGCCCGACCACCAAGATCGTGCTCGGCGGGTACTCACAAGGTGCCGCGCTAGCCGGCTACACCACCACCGATAGCGTTCCCGCCGGATTCGATCTGCCAGCCGGCATCACC
>JAVRPX010000621.1:0-2703 GCA_032161985.1 Mycobacterium sp. | reverse complement strand
GGAGATGATCATGAATCCCTTGCGATCGGTGAGAAACAGATAGTCGTCCTCGTCGACGTAGCCGACATCGCCGACGGTGCACCAGTTGTCGTGGGCGGGATGCCGTGAGTCGGCGGTCTTTTCCTGGTCGTTGTGGTACTCGAATGGCGCGACGTCGCGTTCGAAGTAGATGGTGCCGACCTCGCGTGCGGGAAGCTCGTTGCCGTCGTCGTCGCAGATGTGCAGTACGCCCATTGCGGCCTTACCCACCGAGCCGCGCTTGGCCCGCCATTCGCCGGTCGTGATCACTGTGGTGCCGTGTTGCTCGGTGGCGCCGTAGTATTCGGTGAGAATTGGCCCCCACCATGAGATCATCGCGTCCTTGACGTCGGGTGGGCACGGCGCCGCGGCGTGCACAGCCAGCCGCAGAGTGGATGAGTCGTAGGCGTTGCGCGTCTCCTCGGGCAGCTGGAGCATGCGCACGAACATCGTCGGCACCATCTGCGTCACGGTCACCCGAAATCGCTCGATGGCGGCCAACGTCTGCTCCGCGTCGAACCTCTCCGTCAACACCACCGTTCCGCCCAAAGCCTGGACGGATGCACACCACTTCAGTGGCGCGGTGTGATAAATCGGCGCCGGCGACAGGTAGACGTCGTCTTCCATGATCTTGAACGCGGTTGCGAGGAGGCTTACCAACGGATCGCCGGGTTCGTCGACCTGCCCCGGCAACTGCCGGGGCTTGATGCCCTTGGGTCGGCCGGTGGTGCCCGACGAGTAGAGCATCTCCGAACCGCGGGGCTGGCCGGTCAGCCGCGGTCCCGCGGTCGCCAACAAGTCTGGGTAGGTCTGATAGCCGGCGACTTCTCCGCCAAACGCGTACCAGTGCTTAATCTCTGGAGCCAATGACACGATGGGTTCAGCCACGGTCCGTACCCCAGCCGAGGCGATGACAACCTGAGCGCCGCTGTCGCGCAGTATGTATGCGACTTCCTCCGGGGCGAGGTGCCAATTCACCGCAGTGATGTACAGCCCCGAACGCAGTGCCGCCCAATAGACCTCGAAAGCCTCAGCCGAATTGTCCGAAACCAAGGCGATCACGTCGCCGGGCCGCAGCCCCAGTGCGTGCAGCGCGGACGCGAGGCGCGCGGAATTGTCGTCGAGCTCGCGGTAGGTCAGGGTCTTGCCGGAGCCGGCCATCACGACGGCCGGACGATTTGGAGCGGATGCCGCGTGACTTCCGGGGAACATTGTCGTCTTTCGCGATCAGGCCGACGCGCGCCGACGAATTCCGGCAAGAACATGGAATGCGGTGATAGTGGCCGGGATGAGCACCGGCAGCAGCGCCAGCATAAAAATGAGGAGGCCGGTAAACACAGTTCACTCACTTTCTCCGCAATGCGGATTCGGGTTGTTGTGCTATCGCGAATATTCAGTAATCGAGTACTGAATCTGATCGCTGGATATCTGTTCGTCTGCAACGCTACGGAGGCCCGTCTGTCGCAGCTACGTCGGCAATCGACCAACTTTCGTCCCGCTTGTGCCGGATCCTTGTCCTCTGTAGCCAAAGCCTTCGAAATTGACGTACGGGTCATTCCATGGAGTTCGGCGCTGGCGCGCCATAGAGTCGTTTCATGGCCGGGGGAAGCCGCGAGGACGAGGCGCTCGTCGCGAAGTCGGCGGCGCTGATCGTCAGCCGGCTCGACGACAAGCTGGCCGAGATCACGCGCGCCATCCAGGAGCTGCTATTCAGTGAGCTGTCGGAGATCGGAGGCGACGGCGAACTACTTGCCCTGCTCCGCGATGCCGTGCAAGGAAACCTCGACGCCTTCTTTCCGGCCGTTCGTCACGGCATCTCCATCGACCAGGTCGAGCCGCCGACGGCGGCGCTCGAGCATGCCCGGCGCATGGCGCAGCGCGGCGTGGACGCGGACGCGCTGGTGCGTGGTTACCGGCTCGGCCACCAGGCTGTCGTAGGAATCGTGCTCGACGAAATTCGCGCGGCACAGTTGGAAACCCAGCTTGGATTAGATGTATTCGAACAAATCACGTCAAGTTCGTTTCGGTATATCGACCGAGTGTCGGGTCAGGTGCTGATCGCCTACCAAAACGAACGCGATCGCTGGCTTGCAAACCAAAGCCGCCTGCGGGCGCTGCGTGTTCGTGAGGTTCTCGACGGGAGCGAAATCGACGTCGACGAGGTGACGAATGCCATTCGCTATCCGCTGCACCGAATTCACCTGTCCCTGATCGTCTGGTGCGGCGAGTCCGAAAATGGAAACGAACTGGTTGTGATGGAGCGGTTTGTCACCGAACTCGCGAAATCCCTGGGAGCGGATGAGCGGCCGCTGTTCGTCGCCGCGGACCGCGTGACCGGATGGGCATGGGTACCGCTGACCGTTGAAGCTGCGGCGGATGCAGCAGTGCGGATTCGCGAATTTGTCAATACACGGCCGGACGCGCCGTGGATCGCAGCGGGTGATCCGCTCCCGGGCGTCGACGGCTTCCGGCGCTCGCATCAGCAGGCGCTGACTGCGCGCGCCGTCGTTCTCGCGTCGGGATCGCAGCCGCCCGCAGTCACGGTCGCCAGCGATCCCGGCCTCGTGGTGGCCGCCCGCTTCTGTGGCGACCTCGAGCACGCGCGCGCATGGGTCGGCGACGTCCTGGGCCCCCTCGCCTCAGCGACGGACAGCGACGAGCGGATGCGTGAAACGCTCAGGGAGT
>JAVRPX010000620.1:0-3645 GCA_032161985.1 Mycobacterium sp. | reverse complement strand
GCAACGTCAGGTGTCCCAACGGTTTACAACACGTGGGCAGGAGTTGACTTTCTATCTCGGCAGGACCGCCTCGATCGCGACGATCACCTCGGGCGCGTCGGGAACCGTGCGTGGCCGGAACCGGTTGACCACCTCGCCACCGGGCGCGAGCAGGAACTTCTCGAAATTCCACTGCACGTCGCCCGCCTCGCCGCTGCCGTCGGGCGTATTGGTCAGCTCGGCGTACAGCGGGTGCCGACCCGGGCCGTTGACATCGGTCTTGGCCAGCAGGGGAAACGTCACCCCGTAGTTCGTCGAGCAGAACGTCTGGATCTCCTCGGCCGTGCCCGGCTCCTGGCCCATGAACTGGTTGCACGGCACACCGATCACCGTCAGGCCGCGGTCACCGTAGTCCTTCACCAGCTGCTCCAGCGCGGCGTATTGCGGAGTAAGGCCGCATTTCGAGGCCACGTTCACTACAAGCGCGGCGCCGTCGGCCAGCTCCGCCAGCGTGGTGGTTTGCCCGTCCAGCGTCGTCAGGGCGATGTCGGTCAACGGTGTTTCGCTCATGCTCCGCACGCTACCTGTTCTTGAAAAGCATCCCCGCGACTCGGTGCGCTGTCGCCATCGGATCCGAGTCGTTGTCGATCGCCTTGTTGAGCCAGAGCAACGAAAAGCCGTGCACCAGAGACCATGCCGCCAAGGCCGCGGCCTGCGGGTCGTCCGTGGCGCGTGCATCGTCGAGTGTGCCAACGCCCTGTGCCAGCTCGGTACCGGCCGCGCCAACGGCCGCGATCAGCTCCGGATCCTCAGGGTTGACGAGCGAGCGGTCGAACATCACCGCGTAATGGCCCGGATGGTCGAGCGCAAACCGGACATATGCCATGCCGGCGTCGATGAACTCGGGCCCGGCGTCCGCGAGCGCGGTGGCCAGCAGGCGCCAGCCCTGCGCGGCGAGCGCGGTGAACAGTCCGCGGCGGTCGGTGAAGTGATGCGCCGGGGCGGCATGCGAGACGCCGGCCTCCCGCGCCAGTTCGCGAAGCGAGATCCCGTCCGCGCCGCGCTCGGCCACCAAGGCCGCTGCCTTGGCCAGGATGACGGCCCTGAGGTCGCCGTGGTGGTACGTATCCCTGCTCACCTCGGCCATCGTAGTCGGGAATCTTGACAGTGCCTAGTTCCACAATCTTGACACTGTCTAGATAAGGAGTTCGCAATGGCTGTCATAGTCTCTCTGGTGCTTGGCACGCTCGCCGCCCGGTTGATTGGCTGGCTTGGGGTCGACTACGTCGACAGCTGGCCTCAGGCAGTCGCCGTCGGGCTGGCGGTGATGTTCGTGATGACCGGGGTCGCGCATGTGGTTCCCGCGATGCGGCGCGACATGATCGCAATCGTGCCGCCGCAGCTGCCTGCCGCGGGATTGCTGGTCACGATCACCGGTGTGGTCGAACCCGTGGGCGCAGCGGGGTTGCTGTACCCGCCCACCCGCGTCGCCGCCGCCGTGTGCCTGTTCGCGTTGATGTTGGTGATGTTCCCCGCCAACATCTACGCGGCGCGGATGCCGAACCCGCCGAAGTCGATGACCTCACGGCTGGACGTGCGCACAGCCGAGGAGATCGTGTACCTAGGCGCTGCCGTCGTGATTGGCCTTGGCAGCATCCAGTAGCCAGGCGTACTGGAAAGCGGCTTCCTTCCAGCGCTCGTAGCGGCCACTGATGCCACCGTGGCCGGCCGCCATCTCGGTCTTGAGCAGCACCGGGTGACCGTCGGTCTTGGTGTGCCGCAGCGCCGCAACCCATTTCGCGGGTTCGACGTAGTAGACCCTGGTGTCGTTCAACGACGTCATCGCGAGGATCGCGGGATAGTCCTTGGCCTCGACGTTCTCATAGGGCGAGTAGGACTTCATGTAGAAGTAGACGTCCTTGTCTTCCAAGGGGTTTCCCCACTCGTCCCACTCGGTGACGGTCAGTGGCAACGACGGGTCGAGGATCGTGGTCAACGCGTCGACGAACGGCACCGCGGCCAGGATGCCTGCGAACAGGCCTGGCGCCATGTTGGCGACCGCACCCACCAGCAGCCCGCCCGCGCTGCCGCCGAGGGCGACGAGGTTCTCCGGACGGGTCACGTCTGTGGCGACGAGATGGGCTGCAACGGCGATGAAGTCGGTGAAGGTGTTCCTCTTCTCCAACAACTTGCCGTGCTCATACCATGGCCTGCCGAGTTCGCCGCCGCCACGCACGTGCGCGACGGCGAACACCATTCCGCGGTCCAGTAGCGACAGCCGGGCGATGGAAAACCGCGGGTCCTCGCATGACTCGTAGGCGCCGTAGCCGTACAGCAGCGTCGGTGCAGGGTAGGGCACGCCGGTTCGGTGGACGATCGAGATCGGCACTCGCGCACCGTCGGCGGCGACGGCCCAGTCGCGGCGCTCGACATACTCGTCGGGGTGATAGTCGCCGAGCACCGGCTGTTCACGCAGCAGCGTGCGCTCGCCGGTTGCGAGGTCGATGTCATAGATCCGCACCGGAATGACGAAGGACGTCGCCCCGACCCGCAGTTTCGGTGAGCTCCAGTTCGGGTTGGCGGAAAGGCCCGCCGACATCAGCTCGGAGTCGAACGTGATGTCCTCGGGGTGGCCGTAGTCACCGTCCGCGTAAATCGGCCACAGCTGGATCCGCGGCAGCGCCTCGCTGCGGTAGCTGACCACCAGATGGCCTTCGAATGCGTCAACGGAGTCAAGTCGCACATCGTCGCGGTGCTCGATCAGTGTGCGAAAACCATTGGGATTGCTCACCGGAGCCTCGACAAGCGTGAAGTTCTCCGCGCCGTCGTTGTGCAGGATCAGGAACCGGTCCTCACCGCCGACAATCGCGTGTTCGACCGAGTACTCGACAAGGTCACGGCGCGGCCAGATGGTGGTGAACGCGGTTTCGCCGTCGGTGGCATCGCCGTAGCGCAACTCGGAGGTAACCGCGCTACCCGCGGCGATGATCATGTACTTGTTGCTGCGGGTGCGGCCGACCGCCAGCCAGAACTTCTCGTCGGGCTCGTGGTAGACCCTCTCGGCGGGTAGCCCGGCGGCGAGCCGGTGCCGCCACACGGTATCGGGGCGCCAGGCGTCGTCGACGGTGACGTAGTAGATGGTGTGGTTGTCAGCGGCCCAGGTGGCGCCCGCGCCGATGCCGACGATCTCGTCGTCGTAGAGGGCGCCGGTGCGCAGGTCCTTGAACCGCAACGTGTATCGCTCGTCACCCTTGACGTCTATGGAGTAGGCCAGGATATTGCCGTCGAGGCTGACGCTGGCTGCACCGAGCGCGAAGAAGTCGTGTCCCTCGGCCTCGATGTTCTCGTCGAGCAGGACTTGCTCGCCGGGGATCTCGGTTTCCTCGTCGAACTGAGGCGGTGTCCAGTCGTCGGGATCGGTGACCGGGCAACGGCATTGCACGCTGTATTGCTTGCCTTCGAAGCTCCTGCCGTAATACCACCAGTCGCCGCGACGGGTCGGCACGGACAGATCAGTCTCCTTGGTGCGCGCCTTTATTTCGTCGAAGATCTTCTGCCGCAACGGCGCCAGATCAGCCGTCGCATGTTCGGTGTAGTCGTTCTCGGCCTCGAGGTAGTCGGTGACTTCGGGGTCCGACTTGTCACGCAGCCACTCGTAGGGGTCAA
>JAVRPX010000619.1:0-3386 GCA_032161985.1 Mycobacterium sp. | reverse complement strand
CACGCTGTCCCGCACGGTGTTCCGCGGTGAGGGGGAGCGCGAGGTCGGCTTCCGTTCTGCACTGCGCGGCTCGGGCCGCGCGATCGTCGAAGTCAGCGACAGCGACGGTATCGACGCCACCAACGAGCGGCTGGTGCTCGAATCGCTGGAACAACATCCCGACCTCGAAGCCGTCTACTCCGTCGGCGGAGGCAACACCGCCACCGTGGCGGCGTTCGAACGAGTAGGTCGCGCCTGCCGGGTCTTTATTGCCCACGATCTCGACGCCGACAACCGGCGGCTGCTGCGCGAAGGCCGCATCTCGGTGGTGCTGCACAACGATCTGCGCGCCGACGCCCGGCTTGCGATGCGGCTGATCCTGCAGGGGCGCGGCGCTTTGCCGGTCGAGCCGCCACGATCCGTCCCGATCCAGGTCATCACGCCGTACAACCTGCCGAGCTATTGCTAGCCGGTCCTCTCCTTCGAATGAACTTGGTCATGAATGCCGGCTTGTCGGTGGGTGGTGGGATTCTGCTGATGAGATGAGCCGGCATACCACGTTCAAGTTTTGCCTCGACCCCTCGGGCGAGCAGCAGGAGGTGCTGGCCCGGCATGCCGGGGCGTCGAGGTTTGCGTTCAACCAATGCCTGCGGATGGTGAAAACCGCTCTCAACCAACGCAAAATCCACCCCGACACCCAGGTGCCGTGGACGGGTTTTGACTTGATCAACGCATTCAACGGATGGAAGAAATCGGAGGACGCCGGTCGGGTCTTCAGCGTCGGCGGCGATGGCGTGGCCGAGACCGTAGTGACCGGCCTGCTGTGGCGTAGCGAGGTGTGTCAGCAGGTGTTCGAGGAAGCTGCTGTGGATTGCGGGCGGGCGCTGGCGGCCTGGTCGGACTCCCGGGCGGGCAGGCGTAAAGGCAAGCGGGCGGGCTTTCCCCGCTTCAAGAAGAAAACCGATGCAGGAGCGTCGTTCCGGCTGCGCAACAAGCACGCCAAGGGCCGCGCACCCTTGATCCGGCCCGGCGAGAATCACCGCCCCCGCTCGGTCACTTTGCCCGGCATCGGCCAGATCGGGCTCCATGACGACACTCGCCGGCTGCGACGCATGCTCACCAACGGCCGCGCGAAGATCCTGTTCGCCACCGTTAGCCACCATGCGGGTCGGTGGTGGTTGTCGCTTAATGTCGAGGCTGCTGAGCTGTATCCCGACCACCAGCATCGCCGCACCGGCGATCAGAACGATGGCTGGGTTGGTGTCGACCGCGGACTGTCGTCGTTTCTGGTCGCCGCAACCAGTGACGGGCGTGAGGTCGCCCGCATCCGCGCAGCACCGAAGGCCCTAGCCAACGGCATGGACCGTCAACGTCGTCTAGCAAGATCGTTGTCACGCAAGAGGAAGGGATCAAACAACCGCCGCGATGCTGCGGCCCGCCTGGGCCGTCATCACCACCATGTCACCAATCTGCGCCAGCATTTCCTGCACCAGGTGTCCAACGCGCTGGTCAAGACTCACGACCGGCTCGTCATCGAAGACCTGAATGTGGCCGCAATGTTGCGCAATCACCGCCTTGCCCGAGCCATCTCCGATGCTGGCTGGGCCGAGTTCGCCCGCCAACTGCGGTACAAGCAAGCCTGGCGTGGGGGCGAAGTCCTCATCGCTGACCGCTGGTATCCGTCAAGTCAGCTCTGCTCGGTTTGCGGTGCTCGCAACACGGGACTGACGTTGGGCGACCGAGTCCACGTCTGCACGAATGGACATTCAATTGACCGCGACCTCAACGCCGCGGTCAACCTTGCCCACTGGGCAAAAGGCCATGGCCGCTCCACAGAACCCCGGACCCCCAAGCATGGAGGCCGAGTCACCAATGCCCGCCGACGGGACGGCGCTGACCATCACCCCACGTGTGACGGTGAAACCAGCCCGGATGACGCGGGAACCGACGTTCACGCCACCTCAGCGGCTTGAACTGACGACGCCCGAGAAGGGCGCTGCCGGACACTCAATAGGAGCTGTTCGACATGCTGTACTGATCGGTAACCATTTCCTTAGAAATGACACTCTTGCCAACGTGACGAATAACACAGTTCTGTCTCATGGCGCCCGTTCGCACATCCCGTGAGCAGTGCGTTCGACCCGCGGCCACCTGCAAGTTGCCCGCGCGTCGGGTAAACGACTGCCTAAGAGAAGTGCAATAATCGGTACTGGCAGTGACATCAAAATTTGGTGGACGTCCACCGACGGCGCGTCGGTCTGACCGCGACTCGGACGACATTCGCCGGTAAGTAGCGGAAGGCAGGCGAGTGGGGGCGAACGCCAACGGCGCCACGCGGCAGAAGCTCGAGAAGGTCGTCATTCGTTTTGCCGGTGACTCCGGCGACGGTATGCAGCTCACCGGTGACCGGTTCACCTCCGAGGCCGCTCTGTTCGGCAACGACCTTGCGACGCAACCGAATTACCCCGCCGAGATCCGTGCGCCGCAGGGCACGCTGCCCGGCGTCTCCTCGTTCCAGATCCAGATCGCCGACTACGACATCCTGACCGCGGGCGACCGTCCCGACGTGCTCGTCGCGATGAACCCCGCCGCGCTCAAGGCCAACGTTTCCGATCTGCCCCGGGGCGGACTGATCATCGCCAACTCCGACGAGTTCACCAAACGCAACCTCGCGAAGGTCGGCTACGAGGCCAACCCGCTGGAGAGCGAGGAGCTTTCCCACTACGTCGTGCAGCCCGTCCCGATGACCACGCTGACGCTCGGCGCGGTCGAATCGATCGGTGCCACCAAGAAGGACGGCCAGCGCGCCAAGAACATGTTCGCGCTTGGGCTGCTGTCCTGGATGTACGGCCGCGAGCTGGAGCACAGCGAGGCGTTCATCCGCGAGAAGTTCGCCCGCAAGCCCGATATCGCCGAGGCCAACGTGCTGGCGCTGAAGGCCGGCTGGAACTACGGCGAAACCACCGAGGCGTTCGCCAGCACCTACGAGGTGTCGCCCGCCAAGCTGCGCTCCGGTGAGTACCGGCAGATCTCGGGCAACACCGCGCTTGCCTACGGCCTCATCACCGCGGGTCAACTCGCCGACATTCGGGTCGTGCTCGGCAGCTACCCGATCACCCCGGCGTCGGACATCCTCCACGAGCTGTCCAAGCACAAGAACTTCAACGTGCTGACGTTCCAGGCTGAAGACGAGATCGCAGGCATCGGCGCGGCCATCGGCGCTTCATACGGCGGTGCGCTGGGTATCACCACCACCTCCGGCCCTGGCATCTCGCTGAAATCCGAGGCGATCGGTCTGGCCGTGATGACCGAGCTTCCGCTGATCGTCATCGACGTGCAGCGCGGCGGACCGTCCACCGGGCTGCCCACCAAGACCGAGCAGGCAGACCTGTTGCAGGCGCTGTACG
>JAVRPX010000618.1:0-3006 GCA_032161985.1 Mycobacterium sp. | reverse complement strand
TCGCACTGCCTTGCACCTGCGCGATGGTGATCTTGCGCAGATCCCGCCAGCGGCGGGTGTTCTCGAAGAAGTAGTGCCACTCCTGCAGGTACGTCTTCTCCGCGACGGCCTGCCGTGTCGCGCCGTTAATCGAAAAGGTCGGGTGCTGTCCCGGGCCCGGTTTGCGTTCCGCCAGTGCTTCTTCCGAGCCCAGATCGTGTCCGGCCGAAAAGTTCTTGCCGCGGGCAGCCAGAATAACCACGCGCACCGCATCGTCGGCCTCAGCGCGGCCGAACGCCTCGTCCAGCTGCACCAACAGCGTTCGCGATTGGGCGTTCTGGGCTTCCGGCCGGTTGAGCCAGATCCGCGCGATATGCCCCTCGTCGAGCGTCTCGTATGTCACCTGCTGGGGCGCATCGCCTCCGACTGGTTCCGCACTTGTCAGATCAGGGCTTGCCACAGCGGACCACCTCGTTCGCTTGAAAACAACGGACGGATTGCACATTACGGTGCCACAGCAAGCGTCGTTGACGCGGTGCCACAGCCACCTGACAGCAAGCTCCCAGAAATGGGACACACGCACCATTTTTCTTGCCGATGGTGCGCCGTTTTCCAGGGAGTCGGCGTAATGTTTCCGCCAGCAGATGGCTTGGCAGGCAGCGACAATGCGAATCCCGCGACCGATCAACATCTACAGAAAGCGTGACGATGGCGACCATGAAGCTTCCAATGCGACGACTGATCCTCGCCGGCGGATTTGCGGTCGCTGTTGCGGTCGCCCCGGCGGTGGCCGTCGTCGCCGGACCTATCAACTCGGCGCCGACGATCGCGGCGTGCCCCGGCGGTGAATCCGAGGACACCTTCACAGGTGTTTGCACACCCGATCTGGTGCCGAATTCGCCTGAGTTTGGCCAAACCTCGCCCGGTGGACTGCCGGAGGTCGACAACATTCCGTGCACCGGACGCAATTCCGGCCAGTGCATCGGCCTGTCCGAGGAGGAGCAGGCCCAAGGGCCGATGCCCGTCCCGCAATCGACGGTCAGCTCTAGCCCGTAGCCGGATAACCGATACACAGCTGGGCACAGGAATGTGCCCCAGCTTTTTCGTATGCGCCGCAGTCACATTCCCAGTGAACTCGGAGAACGTCTGCAGACTTCTCTCAGGGTTCGTAGAATCCCGTCAACGACGACAGAAGGCAGCTCAATGACTTCCTACCCGATCACAACCCGACGCCTAATCCTTGCGGGCGGATTCGCCCTCGCGACCGCCATTGCGCCAGCCGTCGCAATCGTCGCGCAACCAACGCATTCCGTCCCCCTCGCCGCATGCAATTCCGGTGAGGAAGAAGACGTCTTCACGACTTCGTGCACGCCGTTCATGGTGCCGAACTCGCCGCAAGGATTCACGACGACGGCGGCCAACCCAGACATTCCGGAAATCGACGGCGTCCCCTGCACCGGACGCGATTCGGGCGCCTGCATCGGTCTTTCCGAAGATCAAGCGGCCATGGGACCCCAGCCGGTGCCGCGCTCGACCATCAGCTCCAGCCCATAACAGGCGCTGATCCGCAACCGCAGGGGTCGTTTTCCCAGCGAACTCATGGAACTTATGCAGATTTCTTGCAGCTTCCATAGAATCTTCCCGACAACATGGTCAATAACGACACATGACCAATAACTACAGAAAGCGTGACGATGGCGACCCTTGAGCTTTCAAAACGACTGATCCTGGCCGGCGGATTTGCGGTCGCGGTTGCAATCGCCCCGGCGATCGCCGTCTTCGCGGTACCCAGCGACTCGGTGCCGCTGGCCCAGTGTCCCGCAGGCGAAGAGGAAGACCAGTTCACAGGGTCCTGCATCCCCCACACCGTCCCGAACTCGGGTTCACCGTTCAGCAGCGTCGCCGGCAATCCCGACATACCCGCTATCGACGGCATTCCCTGCACCGGTCACAACTCCGGCCAGTGCATCGGCCTTGCCGAAGAATCGGAGGCCATGGGGCCCCAACCAGTGCCGCGTTCGACCGTCAGTTCTAGCCCGTAGCGGGCGGCGCCGACCCCGCTCACCGCGCGGTCGCCTAGAATTGTCATATGCCTGCGAAATCTGATCCCGCCGAGCTCGGCGAAGTCGAACCCCTCGCCGACCACACCGCCCGCCAGGCCAGGCGGGTCGTCGCCGCATACGCGACCGACGCCGACGAATGCCGGGTCTTCCTTTCGATGCTCGGCATTGGACCCTCGAAACTCGAGGCGTAAGTGGCTCCGCGGAGCGGCCGGAAGGCCGGCTCCGGGGATTCCGACTTCGTCGTGGTGGCCAACCGGCTGCCGGTCGACATGGAGCGGCTGCCCGACGGCAGCACAGAGTGGAAACGGAGCCCCGGCGGTCTAGTCACCGCCCTGGAGCCGCTGCTGCGCCGTCGGCACGGCGCGTGGATCGGCTGGCCCGGCATCGCCGATGCCGACGAGGAGCCGATCGAGCAGGACGACATGCGCCTGTGCCCGGTGCGGTTGTCCGCCGACGACGTAGAGAAGTACTACGAGGGCTTCTCGAATGCGTCGCTGTGGCCGCTGTACCACGACGTCATCGTCAAGCCGATCTACCACCGCGAGTGGTGGGACGCGTACGTCGACGTCAACCGGCGCTTCGCCGAGGCCACCGCGAAGGCGGCGGCGCAGGGTGCGACGGTGTGGGTGCAGGACTATCAGTTGCAGCTGGTGCCGAAGATGCTGCGGATGCTCCGGCCCGATCTCACCATCGGCTTCTTTCTGCATATTCCGTTCCCACCGGTGGAGCTGTTCATGCAGATGCCGTGGCGGACCGAGATCACCGAGGGCCTGCTCGGCGCCGATCTGGTCGGGTTCCATCTGCCCGGCGGCGCACAGAATTTCATGATCCTGGCCCGCCGTCTCGTCGGCGCGAACACCTCACGCGCGACGGTCGGTGTGCGTTCCCGGTTCGGTGAAGTCGACGTCGGCTTCCGCACCGTCAAAGTCGGCGCTTTCCCGATCTCCATCGACTCGACAGCGCT
>JAVRPX010000617.1:0-7942 GCA_032161985.1 Mycobacterium sp. | reverse complement strand
TCGGTGCGCAGGTCCTTAACCATCTGGTAGGGGTGCAACACGTAGGAGCGCATCTGGTTGCCCCACGAGCTGCCGCTATCGCTCTTCAATGCGTCCAGCTCAGCGCGTTCTTCTAAACGCTTGCGTTCCAACAACTTTGCCTGAAGGACGCGCATCGCCGAGACTTTATTCTGCAGTTGCGACTTTTCGTTCTGGCAAGTGACGACGATACCCGTCGGGATGTGGGTGAGTCGAACCGCCGAGTCAGTGGTGTTCACCGACTGGCCGCCGGGCCCGCTGGACCGGTAGACGTCGACACGCACGTCGGTCTCGGGAATGTCGATGTGGTCGGTGGTCTCGGTAACGGGCAGCACCTCGACTTCGGCGAACGACGTCTGGCGACGGCCCTGGTTGTCGAATGGGCTGATTCGCACCAGCCGGTGCGTGCCCTGTTCCACCGACAAGGTGCCGTACGCGAACGGCGCGTGCACCGCGAACGTCGCGCTCTTGATGCCCGCCTCTTCGGCATAGGAGGTGTCGAACACTTCGACGGGATAGTTATGCTGCTCGGCCCAGCGGATGTACATCCGCATCAGCATCTCGGCCCAGTCGGCGGCGTCGACGCCACCTGCGCCGGAGCGGATGTTGACCAGCGCCTCGCGTTCGTCGTATTCGCCGCCGAGCAGCGTGCGGACCTCCATCGCAGCGATGTCCTCGTGCAGCGACTTGTACTCGGCGTCGGCCTCGGCTAGCGCGTCGTCGCCACTTGCGCCGCCCTCTTCGGCGGCCATTTCGTAGAGCACCGGCAGGTCATCGAGGCGCTGCCGGAGCTCCTCGACGCGGCGCAGTTCACCCTGGGTGTGAGAGAGCTCACTGGTGACCTTCTGGGCCCTCGCCTGGTCGTCCCACAGATTCGGATCGGAGGCCTCGTGCTCCAGCTTTTCTATGCGACCGCGCAGCCCCTCGACATCGAGCACCCGCTCCACCGTGGTCAAGGTGGAGTCAAGGGCGGCGATATCGGCTAGCCGGTCGGGATCCACGGGAGTTCACGTTACCGGCGGCATCATGCACGTTTAGCATCGGAGCGGTAACCAGCACGGCTATGACGCGACAGCCCCTCATCGCATGGCCGGTCAAGCGACAGACGGCTCGAAGAAGGCACAGAATGCGCCCATACCACGTGGCGATCGTTGGCTCAGGGCCCTCGGGTTACTTTGCCGCGGCCTCGCTGTTGAAGTTCGCCGACGCGACCGAGGATGCCGAAGTGCGTGTCGACATGCTGGAGATGCTGCCAACGCCGTGGGGCCTGGTGCGCTCTGGCGTCGCCCCTGACCATCCGAAAATCAAATCGATCAGCGCCCAGTTCGAGAAGACGGCGCTGGATCCGCGGTTTCGGTTCTTCGGCAACATCGTGGTCGGCGACCATGTGCATGCCGCCGAGCTAGCCGAGCGCTACGACTCGGTGATCTACGCCGTCGGCGCACAGTCCGACCGATCGCTGGGTATCCCCGGCGAGGACCTACCGGGCAGCGTTGCCGCCGTCGACTTCGTCGGCTGGTACAACGCGCACCCGCACTTCGAGGAGATGGCGCCCGATATTTCGAGCGGGCGGGCCATCGTGGTCGGCAACGGCAACGTCGCGCTGGACGTGGCGCGCATCCTGGTCACCGATCCAGACGTGCTCGCCACCACCGACATCGCCGATCACGCGCTGCAGTCGCTGCACGACCGCGGCGTCGAGGAAGTGGTCATCGTCGGGCGGCGCGGCCCGCTGCAGGCCCCGTTCACCACACTGGAGTTGCGCGAGCTCGGCCACCTCGAGGGCCTCGGCGACGTCGACGTCATCGTCGACCCTGCCGACTTCGCCGACATCTCCGACGAGGACATCGAGGCTGCGGGTAAGACCGTGAAAAACAACATCAAGGTGCTGCGCGGTTACTCCGAAGTCTCACCGAAGGGCGCCAAGCGTCGCATCGTATTCCGGTTCCGCACATCGCCGATCGAGATCAAGGGCGAAGGCCGCGTCGAATCGATCGTGTTGGGGCGCAACGCACTTGTCAACGACGACGGACGCATCGTGGCCAAGGACACCGGCGAGCGTGAGGAGATGCCCGCGCAGCTGGTGGTGCGCGCGGTCGGTTACCGCGGAGTGCCCACGCCGGGCCTGCCGTTCGACGACAAGACGGGAACCATCCCGCACACCGGGGGCCGGATCGACGGGAGGAGCAACGAGTACGTCGTCGGTTGGATCAAGCGCGGGCCCACCGGGGTGATCGGCAGCAATAAGAGCGACTCGCAGGAAACCGTTGACACGCTGCTTTCGGATCTTGCCGGCGCGGACCTGGCGGATGTCGACGCGGACTACTCCGAGAAGTTGGTGGAGTGGCTGCTTGAGCGTCAGCCAAAATTGATCACCGACGATCACTGGACGCTGATCAACGAGTACGAACGCTCAGCCGGCGAACCGCACGGCCGTCCGCGGGTCAAATTGACCACCGTCGCCGAGCTGTTGCGTATCGGCCACGGCTAATAGTTGGGGTAATTCATGTCGCTTGGTGGTGGCGGACCCTCCGGCGGCGCGAACGCCCAGTTGTCGGGGTTGGCCGGCTTGTACATGACCGGGAAGAGCTGTCCCATCGTCGGCCATTGGTCGACGTCGACGGCAAGCTGTTGGTAGACGACGTGCTCGTTGACGGTTGGTCCGTTGATGACCCCGGTGACCGTGACCAACTGTTCACCGGTGGCGTCTGGTCGTGGGCTGACGCCGGTGACCAGCAGTTGGCCCTGCGCCCAGTCGCTGCCGATACCGCGGCGTCGCCTGATCCACGGTGCGGCGAAGATCGCCAACGCTCCGAGCAACACCAGCACCATGGCGATTTCCAACACACAGTCATGGTAGGACTGCTGCCATGGCAGCCCGAAGACGACGGCGAGTGAGGATCGCAGCGAGGCACGAGCGAGGACCGGAGCGAGCCGGAGTCGAGAAATGAGCGCGGTCCGAGATGACGTGGCCTTGGCCCTGCGGTTGGCCGACCAGGCCGACGTGGTGACGATGGAACGGTTCGGCGCCCTGGACCTTCGCGTCGACACCAAGCCGGACCTGACGCCCGTCACCGATGCGGATCGCTCGGCGGAAAGCGCGTTGCGCGACGTCCTGTCACAGGAGCGACCCGATGATCCTGTGCTCGGTGAGGAGTTCGGCGGAACACCGACTTTCGAGGGCCGGCAGTGGGTGATCGACCCGATCGACGGCACCAAGAACTTCGTCCGTGGCGTGCCGGTGTGGGCGACGTTGATCGCGCTGTTGCACGACGGCGTTCCGGTTGTGGGGGTGGTGAGTGCGCCTGCGCTGCAACGCCGTTGGTGGGCGGGTGCGGGCGACGGCACCTTCGCGTCCTTCGCAGGCGGTCCACCGCGACGGGTGTCGGTGTCCTCGGTCGCCGACCTGGAGTCGGCGAGTCTGTCGTTCTCCAGTCTCTCGGGATGGGCCAAGCTGGGTCTGCGCGATCGCTTCATCGAACTCACCGACGCCGTCTGGCGGGTACGCGGTTATGGCGACTTCCTGTCCTACTGCCTGCTCGCCGAGGGCGCCGTCGACATCGCCGCCGAACCCGAGGTGTCTCTGTGG
The DNA here is from genome assembly GCA_032161985.1 of Mycobacterium sp. GTDB lineage: Bacteria > Actinomycetota > Actinomycetes > Mycobacteriales > Mycobacteriaceae > Mycobacterium. Next base: position 4,335 of record JAVRPX010000617.1, on the reverse strand, counting down.
GATCTCGCCGCGCTCGACATCGTGGTGCGTGAGGCGGGCGGGGCGTTCACCAGCCTCGACGGCGCCCCGGGGCCGCACGGCGGCAACGTCGTTGCCACCAACGGGTTGCTCCACGACGCGGCGCGGGCCCACCTTTCTCCGGCCTGACGATTCCCTGTCGTTTGAAAGCACCGATTCCCGGTTCACCCATGTCTGACGCGCCTAGCCTGGCGACAGCGGGGTCGACGGGGAGTGGAGCTTGACGTGCAACAGCTGAGCTGGACAGACGACATGATGTTGCGCGCCGAGCGGCCGGAAACCCCGATGCAGATTCAGATGCTGCTGATCTACGACCCAACTACGGCACCAGGCGGCAGAGTCACCTTCAAGGGCATCCTCGAAGAGATCGATGCCCGTTTGCATCTCGCGCCGACGTTCCGGCGTCGGTTGACGGAATTGCCCGGCGGTTTGCACATGCCGTACTGGGTGGACGACCCCGACTTCGATCTTGAATACCACGTCCGTCACATCGCGTTGCCGCAGCCGGGTGACTGGCGTCAGCTGTGCATCCAGATCGCGCGCATTCACGCCCGGCAGATCGACCTTCGCCGTCCGCCGTGGGAGATGACTGTCATCGAGGGACTGAATTCGGTGCCGGGCGTTCCGCGAGGTGCGTTCGCGATCAGCCTCAAATTGCACCATTCCGTCGTCGACGGGATGGAAAGCGTCGAGCTGATGGCCGCCATGCACGACCTCGCCCCCGACGGCCCGCGCCCCGACCCGCCCGAAACGCCTTGGGAGCCAGGCCCACTGCCGTCGACGGCGAGCCTGGTGTCACGAACTGCGATCAACGGCGCGCTCTACCCGTTACGCGCGAGCAGGGTGGTGATACCCAGTGCGCTCAGGGCGGTCGGCCAATTGACAAGTCTGCCAGGCAAATTGGTCGGCGGTATTGCGTCAGCGATGGGGCCTGGGTCAGGCTCACTGTTCGCTCCAACCACCCGGTTCAACGATTCGGCCTCCCCGCATCGAGTTTTCGAGGCCCGCTTCCACGACCTCGCCGACTTCCAGCGGATCAAGGCGAGCGTGCCGAAGGCGACGATCAATGACGTGGCGGTGGCTTACGTCGGTGGGACTCTGCGTCGATACCTGGAAGGGCACGGTGAATTGCCGGACGAGACACTCGTCGCCGCGTGTCCCGCGTCGATCCGGGACTCCAATGAACAAGGCGGGGGCGGCAACCGGTTGTTCGGCAGGTTGCAGTCGCTGGTGACGGATTCGGCGGACCCGCACGAACGGCTCGCATCGATCGTCGCCGAGTCCGCCGGTTTTCGCGATAACTCGGATTCGTCGAGCAGCACCCGGCTCATGGAACTCGTGGGACTGGTTCCCACCACCCTGCTCGGTCTGACGGTGAAGGCGGCGACCGCGTTGCCGTTCTCCGGCCCGACCGTCGCCAACACCACCGTGAGCAACGTGCCGGGCCCGAGGGAACCGATCTACTTCGCGGGCGCACGCCTTGTTCGAGTCACGGGGCTAGGTCCGTTGATCGGGGGGATGAACCTCTTCCACGTCATCGCGAGCTACAACGGGACCGTGTCGATGGGGGTCACCGCCGACCGTGACGCACTGCCCGACCCCGCGAACTATGCCGACTGCATGCAGGCCGCGTTCGACGATCTGTTGGCTACTACCGCCTGACCGTTTCTATCCGGCCGCATCGACCGGCGCGTGCGGCCGGGTGCGATGAATATGGTTGAGGAACAGTCCGATAGCCCGGACCGCAGCACTCGTCCGGGTGCCGTCGGTGAGATCGAAGCCATGCCCGGCTCCCGGCAGTTCGACGTAGCCGACAGGGTTGCCTGACGCCTCGCGCAGCCGTTCGACGAACTGCCGTGCTTCGCGTACCGGGATGATCATGTCATTTTCACCGTGGATGACCAGGAACGGCGGCGCGCCCGCACCCACGCGTGCCACTGGCGATGCGTCCCGGAACACCGCGGGTTTGCGGGACTGGCGACGCTTGACCACCACGCGCTCCAGGAAGTCCATGAACCGTGCCCGTTCTGGCGTCGAGCGGTCCTCCCAGTCATAGCGGCCGTAGATGCTGACGACCGCGTCGACCGAGGTGTCCGCCGACGGTGCCAGCCCGGCCTGCCACTGCTGTTCGCCTGGGGTGAGGCCGGCGAGACTGGCCATGTGTCCGCCCGCCGAAGAACCGGCGACGGCGACAAAGGTTCGGTCACCGCCGTACTGGTCGGCGTTGGCGCGCGCCCATGCGATGGCCGCCTTTACGTCGATAATCTGGCGCGGCCAGCGGTATCGGGGGCTGGTTCGATATTGCACGGACAGGCACACCCAGCCCAACTCCGCGAGATGTGCCATTAACTCGTGGCCTTGCAGCGCCCGGCTGCCGAATACCCACGCGCCGCCCGGCAGGAAGACGAGCACTGGAGCCGGGCCAACGAGATCTTCGCGCCGCCAGACGTCGAGCAACTGACCCGGTTCGTCGCCGTATGGCACGGCGGCGCGGAACACGGACCGCCGGAGTCGACCGGCATTACGCCAAGGCGTACCTGCATCGGAGATGGACCAGGGTTCGGCCAATGCCTCCGCGGCCACGATGTCGCTCAGCCCGGCCGTCATCAGGCTGGCCAGTGCAGTCCCTTCGGCGCGTCGACTGGATGCGCCCGGACCCAAGCGGTGTTTCGCCGACGACATGAAGGCAGGCAGATAGCGGGCACCCCACAGGCTCAGGGCAGCCATCCCACCGACAGGTTCGAGAAACCGGCCGATCACCGGCAATGACGACGAGGCGGCACCCGCCGCGACGAGGTAGTCCTCCAACCGTGCATGCACAAGCCAATCCGCGTGGGCGCGCATCATCCGCGAGACCTGCCTGGAATCCCGCGGAAGACCCATTCGGGCAGAGTAGGCCACGCATGCAGTCTGCAAACACCAATTGCCCGATCCGTCATTATGGAATTTTCTTGCCGCACATTGGGGTACGACGAAATTCGTTGCGGCGGCGGAATGCCTCCAGCTAATAGCGCCATGACCAGGCCCTGCAGTGAAATGCACAACAACTTACTCTGGAGTCAGTTCCCATACCTTACTCTGGAGTCAGTTCCATGCGTCCGGCACTTCCCACAGCTAGCGAGGCTGCTGACATGACCAACACCCTGCCGTCCGAGAACGGCGCCAAACCACGTCCCAAACGCACCGGCAAGGAAAGCGCCGTTGGCAAGCAGAAGCACAAGCGGACGGCGACCGACATCGGTTTGGCGCTGATCACGCCGATCGTCGGCCAGGAGTTCCTGGACCGCTACAAGCTGCGCGACCCGCTCAACCGCACGCTGAAGTATGGCGTCAAGCAGGTGTTCTCCGCGGCAGGCGCGTCGACCCGGCAGTTCAAGCGCATCCAGGGTCTGGGCAAGGCGCCGACCCGGCTAAAGGTCAGTGGCGCAGACTATTTCGATCTCACCCCCGACGACGACCAGAAGATGATCCTGGAGACCGTCGAGGAATTCGCCGAAGAGATCCTGCGCCCCGCCGCCCGCGACGCCGACGACGCCGCGAGCTATCCGCCGGACCTGATCGCCAAGGCCGCGGAGTTGGGCATCACCGCCATCAACATCCCCGAGGACTTCGACGGCATCGCCGCGCACCGCTCGACGGTTACCAACGCGCTCGTCGCCGAGGCGCTCGCCTACGGCGACATGGGTCTGGCGCTGCCCATCCTTGCGCCCGGCGGCGTGGCGTCGGCGCTCACCCATTGGGGCAGCGCCGACCAGCAGGCCACGTACTTGAGGGAGTTCGCAGGCGAGAACGTGCCCCAGGCCTGCGTGGCCATCGCCGAACCGCACGCACTGTTCGACCCGACCGCGCTGAAGACGACGGCGGTACGCACCCCGAGCGGCTACCGGTTGAACGGCGTGAAGTCGCTGGTGCCCGCCGCCGCGGACGCCGAACTCTTCATCGTCGGCGCGCAGCTGTCTGGCAAGCCCGCGCTGTTCATCGTCGAGTCGTCGACCCAGGGGGTGTCCATCAAGGCCGATCCCAGCATGGGCATTCGCGGCGCCGCGCTCGGCCGGGTCGAACTCGACAACGTCTCCGTGCCGCTCAGCGCCCGGCTCGGTGAGGACGGCGCGACCGATGACGATTACTCCGAAGCGATCGCACTTGCGCGGCTGGGCTGGGCTGCGCTCGCAGTTGGCACGGCTCACGCAGTGCTCGACCACGTGGTGCCCTACATCAAGGAACGGCAGGCGTTCGGCGAGCCGATCGCCCACCGCCAGGCGGTGGCCTTCATGACCGCCAACATCGCCATCGAGCTCGACGGCCTGCGGCTGATCA